>NZ_JBHURI010000026.1:0-49853 GCF_042673425.1 Agromyces sp. NPDC056965
GACAGGCGCACGCCTGCGCCGCGGCATCCGTCGACCGTCGCGGTTCCGCACCGGACTGCTGGTCTAGAATCGGCAGGTCATGACTGCCATCTACGACTGTTCGGTCGACTCAGAGCTCCTCACCGGCATGCGCCTCGCACGGAGCGCCATCGGACGGGGGGAGCTCGTCGTCATCCCCACCGACACCGTGTACGGCGTGGCCGCCGACGCGTTCGCCCCGAAAGCCGTGTCCCGGCTGCTCGACGCCAAGGGACGCGACCGCACCTCGCCGCCGCCCGTGCTGATCCCGGGCATCCCGACCCTCGACGCGCTCGCGAGCGAGGTGCCGGCCGCCGTGCGCGAACTCGTCGGCGAGTTCTGGCCCGGCGGCCTGACCGTGATCCTCCACGCCCAGCCGTCGCTGCAGTGGGACCTCGGCGAGACGCGCGGCACCGTCGCGCTCCGCATGCCGGCCAACCCGATCGCCCTCGAGCTCCTGGCGGAGACGGGCCCGCTCGCGGTGTCGTCGGCGAACCGCTCGGGCGAGCCCTCGGCGACCACGGCGGCGAATGCCGCGGAGATGCTCGGCGACTCGGTGACCGTCTACCTCGACGGCGGCCCCGCCGGCGGTTCGTACGAGGCCATCGGGGAGCGCGAGGGCGACACGTCCTCGACGATCGTCGACGCGACGGCGCTCGCCCGCGAGGGCGGACGGCTCCGCATCGTGCGCGCCGGCGTGATCTCGCGTGAGCGCATCGCGGCGGTCGTGGGGGAGGACCTCCTCGAGCCCGAGGGTGCGCCCGCGCCTGCGCCCGCGGAGATCGAGCCCGCCGCCGAACCGCCCGCGACGGCGGCCGACGCCGAGCCCGCGATCTCCGTCGCCGAGTCCGTGACCTCCGCTGCCGACGACGGGGACGCTGCCGCCTCATGACCCTCTTCCTGGCCATCGCACTGCTGACGGCGCTCGTCACCTTCGGCGGATCGATCATCGTCTGGAAGCTGAGCCTGAAGTACAAGCTCTACCCGAAGATCCGCGAGCGCGACGTGCACACGCGGCCGACGCCGCGACTCGGGGGCGTCGCGATGTTCGTCGGCATCCTGATCGCCTTCGGCGCCGCGGCGTTCGTCTCCACGCTCGGTTCGTCGCGATTCTCGAACATCGCGATCGTGTTCCAGAACCCGGGTCAGATCCTCGCGATCCTCGGCGCAGCGCTCCTCATCGTGATCGTCGGCGTCGCCGACGACATCTGGGACCTCGACTGGACGACCAAGCTCGCCGCCCAGTTCCTCGCCGCCGGACTCATCACGTGGCAGGGCGTCTCGATCGTGTCGCTGCCGATCGGCGGAATCACCGTCGGCTCGTCGTGGATGTTCGCGATCATCACGGTCTTCGTGATCGTGCTCGTGATGAATGCGGTGAACTTCATCGACGGCCTCGACGGACTCGTCGCGGGCGTCGCCCTCATCGCGAACGGCGTGTTCTTCCTCTACTCCTACCTGCTCGTGCAGCAGACCTCGCCGACGAACTACTTCAACCTCGCCTCGCTCGTGGCGATCATCCTCGTCGGCGCGTGCGCCGGATTCCTGCCGCTCAACTGGCACCCGGCGAAGCTCTTCATGGGCGACGCGGGCGCACTCCTCATCGGGCTCCTCATGGCGACCTCCGCCGTCGCGGTCACGGGCCAGCTGAACCCGACCGGCGTCGGCCTGAACCAGTTCGTGGCCGCGTTCATCCCGATCCTGCTGCCCTTCGCGGTGCTCGTGATCCCGCTGCTCGACTTCGGCCTGGCAGTGATGCGGCGCCTGCGCGCCGGCAAGTCGCCGTTCTCCGCCGACCGCAAGCACCTCCACCACCGGCTGCTCGACATGGGTCACTCGCACCTGCACGCGGTGCTGATCCTCTACGGCTGGACGGCGGTCGCCTCGGTCGGATGCCTCCTCACCTACGTCTTCCCGGTCTACTTCAAGATCTCGTCGCTCTGGGCGCTCCTCGCGCTGTTCATCGGCTTCGTCATCTGCGCCGTCATCACGCTCGCCCCGCTCGGTCGCCGCAAGCGCCTCACCGTCGCGGCCGAGGCCGAGGCGATCGACGAGACCCCCGAAGCGGATGTCGCCGGGCTCGACGAGCTCGCCGGCGACGAGGCGTCCGTTCCCGCCGGCCCGCGGCAGGGCCCGGCATCCGCTCAGGACGGCTCGGTAGAATCCAGCGACCCCGAACCTGGAGCACGATGAACGACGCACGTCCCGAAGCAGACCGCACGCCGACCTCGAACCCCGTGTTGCGGAGGGCGCTCGTCTGGGGCGGCATCCTCGCCGGGGTGATCCTCGTCGTGGGAGCCATCCTGGGCTACGTGCTCGCCGGCGTGCCCGGACTGCTGGGCGCCCTGATCGGCACCCTCATGGCCGTCGTCTTCATGGGCATCACCGCGGCGAGCATCCTCGCCGCGAACCGCTTCGCGTCGAGCGACCTCTTCGTCGGCGCCTTCTTCGGCATCGTGCTCGGCGGCTGGATCCTGAAGTTCATCGTCTTCATCGTGCTCGTCGTGGTGCTGCGCGATGCCGAATGGCTGAACACGACGGCACTCTTCCTGAGCCTCGTCGCCGGGGTGCTCGCCTCGCTCGCGGTCGACGTGATCGTCGTCGCGAAGTCCCGCCTGCCCTACGTCAGCGACGTCGAGCTGCCGAAGGCGCCCACCGAAGAGTGAGACCCTCTCGGCGATTCGTCGGCTGCCCGAAGTATTGCTAGAGTAATGGGGATCCCCCCACGGTACTGCCCTGCTTGCGCACGGGCTGCCGAGGTCCATGTTCGTCGCCGCGAGAGCCGAGCTCCACGCCCCGAAACAGGAGAAAGCGCTGCTAGCTAACGCTCTGAACCTGCTGGTTCCGATGTCAACCGATGATGGTGGCTTCCACGGGCCGTCGATCGACGAATTCTTCCCCGGAGCACTGTTCTTCGAAGGCACCCCCTTCGAGATCAACCGCATCATGCTCGTCCGCTTCGTCGCGGTCGTCGCGCTGCTGCTCGTGTTCTGGCTCGGCACCCGGCGCATGAGCGTCGTGCCCGGCCGGTTCCAGAGCCTCGTCGAGATGGGTCTCGACATGGTGCGCGTGAACATCGCCGACGACCTGCTCGGCAAGAAGGACGGCAAGCGGTTCCTGCCGATCCTCACGACCATGTTCTTCATGATCCTGTTCATGAACCTGACGGGTGTCATCCCGTTCCTGAACATCGCCGGCACCTCCGTCATCGGCGTGCCGCTCGTGCTCGCGATCGTCGCGTACGTCACCTTCATCTACGCGGGCGTCAAGAAGAGCCCCAAGAACTTCTTCAAGAACTCGCTCTTCCCCTCGGGTGTGCCGTGGCCGGTGTACATCATCGTCACGCCGATCGAGCTCATCTCGACGTTCGTGATCCGCCCGATCACCCTCACGCTCCGACTCATGATGAACATGATCGTCGGCCACCTCCTGCTGGTCCTCTTCTTCGCGGCGACGCAGTTCTTCGTCGTGCAGATGAGCGGATGGTGGACCCTGCTCGGTGTCGGAACGCTGGCCTTCGGCCTCGCGTTCACGCTGTTCGAGGTCCTCGTCGCCGTCCTGCAGGCGTACGTCTTCGCACTCCTCACCGCGGTCTACATCCAGCTCGCGGTCGCAGAAGAGCACTGAGCCCGGGCATCCGCCCAGAACATTCCCTAGGAAAGGAAACCCAACGTGGACGCAACCACCGTTCTCGCTGAGATCAACGGCAACATCGCGACGGTCGGCTACGGCCTCGCCGCCATCGGCCCGGCCATCGGCGTCGGCATCGTCGTCGGCAAGACGATCGAGGGCGTCGCCCGCCAGCCCGAGCTGGCCGGCCGCCTCCAGGTCCTGATGTGGATCGGTATCGCCTTCACCGAGGCGCTCGCCTTCATCGGCATCGCCACCTACTTCATCTTCGTCTGATCCATTCGCCGCAACTGAGGAGGCCAACGTGCTTCATGCAGTACTGAGCGCTGCAACCGAGGGTGGCGAGACCCACAGCCCGGTGATTCCGGCGTGGTACGACATCATCTGGTCGTCGGTCTGCTTCATCATCATCCTCATCTTCTTCTGGAAGTACGTGCTCCCGCGCGTGCAGAAGCTGCTCGATGAGCGCGGCGAGGCGATCGAGGGCAACATCGCGAAGGCCGACGAGGCGCAGCGCAAGGCCGAGGCGGCACTCGAGGAGTACACCGCCCAGCTCGCCGACGCGCGCACCGAAGCTGGTCGCATCCGCGAGACGGCTCGCGACGACAGCAAGAAGATCGTCGCCGAGGCGAAGGACGCCGCGACCGTCGAGGCCGCTCGCGTCACCGCGAGCGCGCAGGCGCAGATCGAGGCGGAGCGCCAGACGGCACTCGTCTCGCTCCGCTCCGAGGTGGGCACGCTGGCCATCGACCTCGCATCAGGGGTCATCGGCGAGTCGCTCTCCGACGATGCCAAGGCTACCGCGGTCGTCGACCGGTTCCTCGCCGACCTGGAGGCCTCCGAGGCCGCCGCCGGAGGGAAGAAGTAGTCCATGGGTAGCGCTACGAGAGAGGCCATGGCCGGCTCGAAGGCCGCGCTCGCGGAGCTCGGCCGCGCCGAGCTCCCCGTCGCCGAGGCACTCCTCGCCGCCGGCCGTGTCATCGGCGAGTCCGCGCACCTGCGCACGGCGCTCGTCGACACCGAGGCCGATGTCGCGCAGAAGCGCGCGCTCATCGAGGCCGTGTTCGGCTCCCGCATCCCGGCCGAGGCCGCCTCGCTCCTCGTGAGCGCGGCTTCGCGCCGGTGGTCGTCGGGCGACGACTTCCTCGCCGGCATCGAAGAGATCGGCATCCGCGTCGCCGCGGACTCCGCTCCCGACAGCGTCGACCTCGACGCCGAACTGCTCGCGTTCGAGCGAGCCGTCGCGGGCGACGCCGAGCTCGAGCTCGCGCTCGGATCGAAGCTCGGCGAGACCGTCGCCAAGACGCAGATCGTCGACCGACTCCTCGACGGCAAGGCATCGCCCCAGGCCGTCGTGATCGTGCGGCACCTCGTGCAGCAGCCTCGCGGCCGCCGCATCGGCGAGCTGCTCCGCCACGGGGCGACCGTCGTGGCAGACCAGCGCGGATTCGACATCGCGACGGTCACGAGCGCCGTTCCGCTCACCGCCGCCCAGCTGGGCCGGCTCGAGCAGGGCCTCGCCGCCCAGGCGGGCCGCCGTGTCCGCTTCGACACCATCGTCGACCCCGCCGTGCTCGGCGGAGTCCGCGTGCAGATCGGCGACGACGTCATCGACGGCAGCGTCGCCTCGCGCCTCAGTTCGCTGCGGCAGAAGCTTGCCGGCTGACGCCGGTTGAAACGACCGGCGCTCGCGCCGCGACACACCAGTAGCTGTACAACCGGTACAGAAAAAGGGAAAAGACAATGGCAGAACTCACCATCAGCCCCGACGAGATCCGTTCGGCTCTCTCGGAGTTCGTCTCGTCGTACGAGCCGGGACAGGCGGAGAAGACCGAGGTCGGGTACGTCACCGACGCCGGCGACGGCATCGCGCACGTCGAAGGTCTTCCCTCGGTCATGGCGAACGAGCTGATCCGCTTCGCGGACGGCACGCTCGGTCTCGCGCAGAACCTCGACGAAGACGAGATCGGCGTCGTCGTGCTCGGCGAGTTCACCGGCATCGAAGAAGGCATGGAGGTGACCCGCACGGGCGAGGTCCTCTCCGTCCCCGTCGGTGAGGGCTACCTCGGCCGTGTCGTCGACCCGCTCGGCAACCCGATCGACGGCCTCGGCGAGATCACCGGTATCGAGGGCCGTCGCGCCCTCGAGCTGCAGGCGCCCGGCGTCATGCAGCGCAAGTCGGTGCACGAGCCGCTGCAGACCGGCATCAAGGCCATCGACGCGATGATCCCCGTCGGCCGCGGCCAGCGCCAGCTCATCATCGGCGACCGCCAGACCGGCAAGACGGCCATCGCGATCGACACGATCATCAACCAGAAGGCCAACTGGGAGTCGGGCGACCCGTCGAAGCAGGTCCGCTGCATCTACGTCGCCGTCGGCCAGAAGGGCTCGACCATCGCCTCGGTGAAGGGCGCCCTCGAAGACGCCGGAGCCATGGAGTACACGACGATCGTCGCGGCTCCCGCCTCCGACCCGGCCGGCTTCAAGTACCTCGCGCCGTACACCGGCTCGGCCATCGGCCAGCACTGGATGTACGACTCCAAGCACGTCCTCATCATCTTCGACGACCTGTCGAAGCAGGCCGAGGCCTACCGTGCCGTGTCGCTGCTGCTGCGTCGTCCGCCGGGACGCGAGGCGTACCCCGGTGACGTCTTCTACCTGCACTCGCGTCTGCTCGAGCGTTGCGCGAAGCTGTCCGACGAGCTCGGCGCCGGTTCGATGACGGGCCTGCCGATCATCGAGACCAAGGCGAACGACGTCTCGGCGTACATCCCGACCAACGTGATCTCGATCACCGACGGCCAGATCTTCCTCCAGTCCGACCTGTTCAACTCGAACCAGCGTCCGGCTGTCGACGTCGGCATCTCGGTCTCCCGAGTCGGCGGTGACGCACAGGTCAAGTCGATCAAGAAGGTCTCCGGCACGCTGAAGCTCGAGCTCGCCCAGTACCGCTCGCTCGAGGCGTTCGCGATGTTCGCGTCCGACCTCGACGCCGCCAGCCGCCGTCAGCTCGCTCGAGGCGCACGCCTCACCGAGCTGCTCAAGCAGCCGCAGTACTCGCCGATGTCGGTCGAGAAGCAGGTCGTCTCGATCTGGGCCGGCACCAACGGCAAGCTCGACGAGGTCCCGGTCGAGGACATCCTCCGTTTCGAGAGCGAGCTGCACGACTTCCTCGCCCGCAACACCGAGGTGCTGAACTCGCTCCGCGAGACCAACGTGCTCTCCGACGAGACCGCCGCAGAGCTCGCGACGGCCGTCGACACGTTCAAGCTCGAGTTCCAGACGGGTGAGGGCAAGCCGCTCGCCTCGGTGGGGTCCGAGCAGTTCGAGGCGATCGCTGAAGAAGAGGTCGTCCAGGAGAAGATCGTCAAGGGTCGCCGCTAGTCATTCCGAGGTTCCCTGAGGCTCTCGACGGGAACTGACCTCACGGGGTCGAGTCGAGAGCCTCAGTACCAGGAAGACAGGACACAGGAGAAACATGGGAGCGCAGCTTCGGGTCTACCGGCAGAAGATCAAATCTGCCCAGACGACCAAGAAGATCACGCGGGCGATGGAGCTCATCTCCGCCTCGCGGATCCAGAAGGCTCAGGCGCGCGTTGCGGCGTCGGAGCCGTACTCGACCGCCATCACTCGCGCCGTCTCGGCCGTTGCGAGCTACTCGAACGTGGCACACGTGCTGACGACCGAGCCCGAGCGCATCGATCGCGCGGCGATCGTGATCTTCACGTCCGACCGCGGCCTGGCCGGTGCGTTCAACTCGCAGGTGCTGCGTGAGGCAGAGGAGCTCACCGAGCTCCTGAAGAGCCAGGGCAAGGCAGTCGAGTACTTCCTCGTCGGCCGCAAGTCCGTCGGCTACTTCAACTTCCGGCACCGTGCGTTCGAGCGCAGCTGGATCGGCGGCACCGACAACCCCGACTTCGACACGGCGAAGGAGATCGCCGACGCGGTGCTCGAGGCGTTCCTCCGGGACGCGAGCGACGGCGGCGTCGACGAGATCCACATCGTCTACAACCGCTTCGTGAGCCGCATCACGCAGGTTCCGGTGGTCACCCGCCTGCTCCCGCTCGAGGTCGTCGAGAGCGACGAGGTCCCCGAGGCCTCGACCAAGCACGAGGTCTTCCCGCTCTACGAGTTCGAGCCCGACGCGGAGACCGTCCTCGACGGACTCCTGCCGGTCTACATCGAGAGCCGCATCTACAACGCGATGCTGCAGTCGTCCGCGGCCAAGCACGCGGCGACGCAGAAGGCGATGAAGTCGGCCTCCGACAACGCCGACAAGCTCATCACCGACTACACGCGTCTGGCGAACAATGCGCGCCAGTCCGAGATCACCCAGCAGATTTCCGAGATCGTGGGCGGCGCTGACGCGCTGTCGTCCGCCAAGTAGCCCCTTACGAAGAGAGAGAACACATGACTGACACCGCTACCGCCTCGGCCGCGGCCGCGCCTGTGGCCGGCGCCGTCGGCCGCGTCGCCCGGGTCACCGGCCCCGTCGTCGACATCGAGTTCCCGCACGACTCGATCCCCCCGATCTACAACGCGCTGAAGACCTCGATCACGATCGACGACGTCACCACGGTGCTGACGCTCGAGGTCGCCCAGCACCTCGGTGACGACCTGGTCCGCGCGATCGCTCTGAACCCGACCGATGGTCTCGTCCGTGGCCAGGAGGTCACCGACACCGGCGCATCGATCTCGGTTCCCGTCGGCGATGTCACCAAGGGCAAGGTCTTCAACGTCATCGGCGATGTGCTGAACGCCGAGCCCGGCGAGCAGATCGAGATCACCGAGCGTTGGCCGATCCACCGCAAGGCCCCGGCCTTCGACCAGCTCGAGTCCAAGACCTCCATGTTCGAGACCGGCATCAAGGTCATCGACCTCCTCACGCCGTACGTGCAGGGTGGAAAGATCGGCCTCTTCGGTGGTGCCGGTGTCGGCAAGACCGTCCTCATCCAGGAGATGATCCAGCGCGTCGCGCAGGACCACGGTGGTGTGTCAGTGTTCGCCGGTGTCGGCGAGCGCACCCGTGAGGGCAACGACCTCATCCACGAGATGGAGGAGGCGGGCGTCTTCGACAAGACCGCCCTCGTCTTCGGCCAGATGGACGAGCCGCCGGGAACGCGTCTCCGCGTCGCCCTGTCGGCCCTGACCATGGCGGAGTACTTCCGCGATGTGCAGAAGCAGGACGTGCTCCTCTTCATCGACAACATCTTCCGCTTCACGCAGGCCGGTTCCGAGGTCTCGACGCTCCTCGGCCGCATGCCGTCGGCCGTGGGTTACCAGCCCAACCTCGCCGACGAGATGGGCGTTCTGCAGGAGCGCATCACCTCGACGCGTGGACACTCGATCACCTCGCTGCAGGCGATCTACGTTCCCGCCGACGACTACACCGACCCGGCTCCGGCGACGACCTTCGCCCACCTCGACGCGACGACCGAGCTCTCGCGCGCCATCGCGTCGAAGGGCCTCTACCCGGCCGTCGACCCGCTGACGTCGACCTCGCGCATCCTCGACCCCCGTTACCTGGGCGAGGACCACTACCGCGTCGCCACGACGGTCAAGCAGATCCTCCAGAAGAACAAGGAACTGCAGGAGATCATCGCCATCCTCGGTGTCGACGAGCTCTCCGAGGAAGACAAGATCACGGTGTCGCGTGCGCGCCGTATCGAGCAGTTCCTCTCGCAGAACACCTACATGGCGAAGAAGTTCACCGGTGTCGAGGGTTCGACCGTTCCGCTCAAGGACACGATCGAGTCGTTCGATGCGATCGCCAAGGGTGACTTCGACCACGTGGCCGAGCAGGCATTCTTCAACGTCGGTGGCATCTCCGACGTCGAAGAGAAGTGGGCGCAGATCCAGAAGGAGAACGGCTGAGCATGGCCAGCCTCAACGTGAGTGTCGTCTCGGCCGACCAGCAGGTCTGGTCGGGCGAGGCGACCATGGTGGTGGCACGCACCGTCGAAGGCGAGATCGGCATCCTGCCGGGTCACGAGCCGATGCTCGCGATCCTCGCCGGCGGCGAGGTGCGGGTCACCCTGCCCGGCGGTGAGAAGATCACCGCCAACGCTGATGACGGATTCCTGTCGGTGCAGGCGAATGCGGTGCAGGTCGTCGCATCCCGCGCCGAGCTCGTCTGAGGAGTAGCGGATGCAGGGGGAGCAGCCGATCGAACGCCAGTTCGGTGACCTGAGTGTCACCCAGCTCATCGTCATGGCCGGGCTGCCGGGTGCGGGAAAGTCGACGATCGGTGAGATCGTCGGCGCCCGACTCGGCGCCACGGTCGTGTCGGTCGACCCGATCGAGTCCGCGATCCTGCGGGCCGGTATCGACGCCGACCAGCCGACCGGTCTCGCTGCGTACCTCGTTGCCGAGGAGATCGCCGAGAAGGAGCTCGACTCCGGCCGCACCGTGATCGTCGACGCGGTCAACGCCGGTGAGGCGGCCCGACTCCAGTGGCGCGACCTCGCAGAGCGCGCCGACGTGCGCCTGCGGGTCATCGAGGTCGTCTGCTCCGACGAGGCGGTGCACCGCTCCCGCCTCGAGAAGCGCGAGCGCAGGCTCCCGCACCTCGAGGAGACCACCTGGCGCGCCGTGGAGCAGAGCCTCGAAGGGTATGCGGCCTGGACCGGCCCGTCGTCGGCACTGCCGCGAGTCACGATCGACAGCATCGGTTCGCTCGGTTCGAACGTCGACGCCGCGCTCGCCTTCATCGGCTCGTAGTGCGGCTGCTCCTTCCGCCGTCCGAGACCAAGCGCGACGGCGGTGCCGATGCCGCGCTCGATCTGAACGCGCTCTCGTTCCCGTCGCTCACGACGGGTCGGGAGGTGACGACGGCCGCCGTGACGGATCTGGCCCAGCAGCCCGCAGAGATGATGCGAGCACTGAAGCTCGGCCCCCGGCAGGCGCACGAGGTCGACCGCAACCGCGATCTGCTCGGCTCACCGACGATGCCGGCGCTCGATCGCTACACCGGCGTGCTGTTCGACGCTCTCGACGCACCGACGCTCGACGCTGAAGCGCGCGCGCACGCCGCGACGCACGTCGTCGTGCATTCCGCATTGTTCGGCCTGCTCGGTGCGATGGATCCCATCCCGGCCTACCGGCTCTCCCACGACTCGCGCCTCCCGTCGATCCGGTTGAAGGCGCTCTGGCGCGACCCGATCGCGACCGCGCTCGAGTCGGAGAGCGGTGTGATCCTCGATCTGCGTTCCGAGGCCTACGTGGATCTCGGACCGGCGCCGAGACGCGCCGACACGGCCTTCGTGCGCGTGGTCTCGGTCGACGGGTCGGGACGGCGACGGGCGCTGAACCACTTCAACAAGCGAGCGAAGGGGCTCTTCACCCGCGCCGTGCTGATGGCCAGGCCCCGGATCGACTCGATCGGCGAGCTGATCGACTGGGCGCACGAGGCCGGATTCTCGCTCGCGCTGAGCCCGGTTCGAGATGACTCGGGCGTTCGCGAACTCGAACTCGTGGCCTGATGTCGAGCACCGCCGGCAAATGTCGGAGTCGGTGACCCGAGAGCGGATCATGCCGCAGCGGCACGCGCCGATCGGTGACACCCTGCGAGGTGGTCGTCGACCATGCCCGCAGCCTGCATGAGCGCGTACATCGTGGTCGGCCCGACGAAACGGAACCCGCGACGGCGCAGGTCCTTGCTCATCGCAGCCGACTCGGGCGTCGTGGCCGGCACCTCGGCGAAGGTGACCGGGGCAACCGCGCGAGGCTCGGGTGCGAAGCTCCACAGCAGTTCGTCGATCGGCAGTCCGAGCTCGAGGGTGGCGCGGGCGTTCTGGATCGTCGCCTCGATCTTGCCGCGGTGACGGATGATCCGCTCATCGCCGAGCAGGCGTGAGACGTCGTCGTCGGTCATGGCGGCGACGCGTTCGGCATCGAATCCGTGGAAGACCTCGCGGAAGGCCGGACGGCGCCGGAGGATCGTGATCCATGACAGGCCGGCCTGGAAGCCCTCGAGGCAGACCTTCTCGAAGAGCCGCACAGGATCGTGCTGCGGCGTGCCCCACTCCTCGTCGTGGTAGCGGCGGTACTCGGGGTCGGACGCCCCCCACCCGCACCGTGCGAGTCCGTCGTCTCCGACGACGATCTCGGGTCTGGGGATGACGCTCACGCGGCGAAGCCGATCTGCTCGTGGCCGAGCAGCCAGAGCTTCGTGGGAACGCCTTCGCCGCCGGAGTAGCCGGTGATGCGCCCGTCGCTCGCGAGCACGCGGTGACACCCCACGATGATCGGCACGGGGTTCGCGCCGACCGCGCCGCCGATGGCACGTGCGGAGCCCGGCTTGCCGACTGCAGCAGCGAGCGCGCCGTACGATGTGGCCTCACCCCACTGGAGGCGCTCGAGCTCGGCCCAGACGGACTGCTGGAAGGGGGTGCCGACGAGGCGCACCGGGATGTCGAAGTCGAGGCGGCGCCCCGCGAAGTACTCGGCCAGCTGTTCGCGAGCGGCACGGAGCACGTCGTTGGGATGTTCGGGAGCATCGTCGTGGGGGAGCCGGCCGCCGCTCTCGATGGAGAGGCTCGTGACGGCCTCGTCGTCGGCGACGAGTTCGAGACGCCCGATCGGGCTGTCGAGGCGGATCAGATACACGTTCGTCATGGTTCGAGCGTAACCCCGGCGTCCGACACCGGCTCGCGGGAATCGGACATTGCGGACTCCGGGCGGATCGACGCGCTGTGGAGGGGGAGTCGGTGCGACTCACCCTCCACAACGGTGATCGAGTCGCGATCGGGCACCGACGGCCGAACGCACCACGCCGCTGCCCCGTGCAAGGGCACGCTCGGCGCATGACGACCATCATCCGCGCCGAAGCGGCGCACGACTTCCTGGCCCTCGTCCCGTCGCTGGCCGGATTCCATCCGACGAGCTCGCTCCTCTGCGTGGCCTTCAGCGGCAACCGCACCGCGGGCGTCCTGCGATACGACCTGCCGCGCCGGGCGCGAGATCGCGCCCCGCTCGCCGCGATGATCGTCGGAACGCTGTGCCGGATGCGGGGCGTCGACGCCGTCGTGCCGATCGTCTACACCGAGGCCCGATTCGGCGCCGGCCGTGGGATGCCGCAACGCGCCCTGCTTCGAATGCTCACGGCGCGGTCGGAGGAGGCGGGCTTCCTCGTACGGGATGCGTTGTGCCGGGCGGCCGATGGCTGGGGTTCGCTCCTCGACCCCACGACGCCGGCCACGGGGCATCCGCTCGCGCTCATCGACGAGAGCCCGGTGAAGCGGCTCGCCGGCGGCGCCGGCGAGGTGGCGTCGTCGCCGACCGCGAGCGCCGCGCTGCCTCCTGCCGAGCCGGAGGTCGCAGCTCGCATCGCCGAGGCGCTCGCCGGGCTCACCGACGAGGAGGAGCGCGAGCACGCCCTGAGGCGGCTCGGCGAGCACGGCGATCCGGTGGCACTCGTCGAGTCGCTGCTCGTGCGCGGCCGCGTGCAACCGCCGCTCCGCCTCGCCTGGTTCCTCCATCTCGCGTCCATCCCGGCCGTGCGCGACGCCATGATGCTGCAGATCGGATTCGGCGCATCGATCGGCGAGGCGGCCCACGACGACGCGATCGCCACGGCCGAGCGCGCAGCAGCGAACGAGGAGACCATCGACGGCCTCGTCGTGCGTGAGCTGGCGACCGGCACGACCGGCGAGGTGAGCGAGATGCTCTCGCGACTCATGATCGGCCAGTCGCAGGCGCATCCCGACGCCGGTCGGGTGGAACGGGCACTCGCCCTGCTCCGCACGCTGATCGCGAACGCGCCGCCGACCCATCGCATCGGCCCCCTCTGCATCGCGGCCTGGCTCTCGTGGGCGCTCGGCCGAGGCTCGGCGGCCGGAGCGTTCATCGACACCGCGGTCGACCTCGATCCCGACCATTCGATGGCGGGACTCCTCTCCGCGCTCATCGGCAGCGGCACGCTGCCAGAGTGGGCGTTCAGTGGCCGGTGAGTCCGCCGACCGCTCGGGCGAGCAACGACGGCCGGCCGGTGAGCCGCTCCTCGGCGTCGGAGAATCGCATCCCGAGCACGCCGAGGTTCGCCCCGAGGTACCGAAGCGGTTCGGGCTCCCACAACGGCGATCGGTGATTCACCCAGGGGAGTGCGGTGAGCCCGCTCTGCACGCCCCGCACGAGTTCGGCCATCGTCCGGCCGGCGAGGTTGGTGGTCGAGAGTCCGTCGCCGACGTAGGCGCCGGCGAAGCCGACACCGGTCTTCGGGTTGTAGCTCACGGACGCGTTCCAGTCGCGAGCGACACCGAGCGGGCCGCCCCAGCGATGCGTGATGCGGGCGCCGCCGACTGCGGGGAAGAGTTCGAGCAGGGCGGCGTGCAGCCGGCCGAACACCGCGTCGACCCGTTCGAACGCGGGATCCAGCGCGCTGCCCCAGTGATAGCTCGCGCCTCGCCCGCCGAATGCGAATCGGTTGTCGGCGGTGCGCTGTCCGTAGACGAGCAGGTGGCGGAAGTCGCTGAAGGTCTGGCCGTGGGTGATGCCGATCTCGTCCCACACCTCGTCGGAGAGCGGTTCGGTGGCGATCATGAGCGAGTAGAGCGGCAGGATGCGCCGGCGCACGCGGGGCAGGCCGGCGCCGTACCCCTCGGTGGCGACGATCACATGGCGCGCCGAGAGTGTGCCCTCGGAGCCGCTGCCGTCGAGCGCACGGAAACGCACCCGACCCGCAGACCAGTCCACGACCTCGGTCTGCTCGAACAGCGAGACGCCGAGCCCCTCGACCACGCGTGCCAGGCCGCGCACGAGCTTCGCGGGGTGCACCCGTGCGCACGAAGGGTCGAAGACCGCATCGGGTGCGCGACCGTCGAGCCCGGTCGCGCCGAACCGCGCAGCAACGGTGCTCTCGCCCCAGTACTCGAGCGCGTCGACGCCGAACCGCCGTGCGTCGTCGACCTCGGCCGTCGCGAGCTCGCGCTGCGAACCGCTTCGCGCGTACGTGACGGTCCCGCCCTTCGCGAAGTCGCAGTCGATGCCCTCGCGCGCCGTGACGCGTCCGACCTCGTCGACGGTGTCGAGCATCGCGCGGCGCATCGCGACCGCCTGGTCGTACCCGTGGTCGCGTTCGATCGAGGCGGCCGACTGCGGAAAGAGCGCCGAGCACCAGCCGCCGTTCCGACCGGATGCGCCGAACCCCGAGAACTCGCGCTCGAGCACGGCGATGCGCAGGCTCGGGTCGGCCTCGGCGAGGGCATAGGCGGTCCAGAGCGCCGTGAGCCCGCCGCCGATCAGGCAGACGTCGAACCGCGCGCTCGAGGTGAGGGCCGCGCGCGGACGGAGATCGTCGAGCCCGCGCACGACCAGGTCGTCGAGCCAGAAGCTCACCCGACGGGAGGAATCCGGTGCGGCATCCGTCACCGCCGGGCGAGCGACCGCCATCAGAGGCGGTTGGAGGCTTCGGTCAGCACCCCGCGCAGCTTCTGCTCGATCTCCGCGAACTCGGCGGGGCCGATCGTGAGCGGCGGTGCCAGCTGGATCACGGGGTCGCCGCGGTCGTCGGCACGGCAGTACAGGCCGGCGTCGAACAGCGCCTTCGAGAGGAACCCGCGGAGCAGGCGCTCGGACTCGTCGTCGTCGAAGGTCTCGCGCGTCTCCTTGTCCTTCACGAGCTCGATGCCGAAGAAGTACCCGTCACCGCGCACGTCGCCGACGATCGGCAGGTCGAGCAGCTTCTCGAGCTCGGCGCGGAACAGCGGCGAGTTCTCGCGGACCCGTTCGTTCAGCCCCTCCTCCTCGAAGATGTCGAGGTTCTCGAGCGCCACCGCGGCGGAGACCGGGTGACCGCCGAAGGTGTAGCCGTGGTAGAACGACGTGTTGCCCTCTGCGAAGGGAGCGTAGATCTTCTCGGAGACGATCGTCGCGCCGATGGGGGAGTAGCCCGAGGTCATGGCCTTCGCGCACGTGATCATGTCGGGAACGTAGCCGTAGGCGTCGCACGCGAACATGTGGCCGAGTCGTCCGAACGCGCAGATGACCTCGTCGGAGACGAGCAGCACGTCGTACTGGTCGCAGATCTCGCGGACGCGCTTGAAGTAGCCGGGGGGCGGCGGGAAGCAGCCGCCCGAGTTCTGCACCGGCTCGAGGAACACGGCGGCGACCGTCTCGGGGCCTTCGAAGAGGATCATCTCCTCGATGCGGTTCGCAGCCCAGAGGCCGAAGGCCTCGAGATCGTCGGCGGGGGCGCCCATCTCGGCCGCGCGGTAGAAGTTCGTGTTCGGAACGCGGAACCCGCCGGGGGTCACCGGCTCGAACATCTCCTTCATGCCCGGGATGCCCGTGATCGCGAGCGCACCCTGCGGCGTGCCGTGGTACGCGACCGACCGGGAGATCACCTTGTGCTTCGTCGGACGGCCCTGGAGCTTCCAGTAGTACTTGGCGAGCTTGAATGCCGTCTCGACGGCCTCGCCGCCGCCGGTCGAGAAGAACACGCGGTTGAGGTCGCCGGGTGCGTATCCCGCCAGCCGGTCGGCCAGTTCGATGGCCGAGGGGTGGGCGTACGACCAGATCGGGAAGAACGCGAGCTGCTCGGCCTGCTTGGCGGCCACCTCGGCGAGACGTGCGCGACCGTGGCCCGCGTTCACGACGAAGAGGCCGGCGAGCCCGTCGAAGTACTCGCGGCCCTGCACGTCGTAGACGTGGTGGCCCTTTCCGCGGGTGATGATCGGCACCCCCGACGTCTCCATCGTGGACTGACGGGCGAAGTGCATCCAGAGATGGTCCTTCGCCTTCTGCTGCAGCGCATCGTTGTCATAGACCGTGTCGGTCATGGCGTTCCTTTCTCGATGAGCACCCGCCTCTCAGCGGGTGCCCCAGTTGTAGAACTGCTTCTGAAGCTTCAGGTAGACGAACGTCTCGGTCGACTGCACGCCCTCCAGCACGCGGATGCGCGTGTTCAGGAGTTCGAGCAGTTCGTCGTCGTTCTCGCAGACCACTTCGGCCATCACGTCGAAGCTGCCCGCGGTCAGCACGACGTAGTCGATCTCGGGGATCTCGGCGAGTCGCGCTGCGAGCACGCGGGTGTCTCCGGTGGTGCGGATCCCGATCATGGCCTGCGTGGTGAATCCGAGCTGCATCGGGTCGGTCACGGCGACGATCTGCATCACGCCCGACTCGGTGAGCCGCTGCACTCGCTGGCGTACGGCGGCCTCGGACAGGCCGACGGCCTTGCCGACATCGGCGTAGGAGCGCCGCCCGTCGGCCTGCAACTGCTCGATGATCGCCTTCGAGACGTCGTCGAGCTGCACGGGTCGGGGCTGCGAAGAACGCCCGTTGTTCGTCATGGCACGATTGTGACAGTGGCGGATGCCCCGTGCAAGCGATTCCGTTGAATTCTGGCGCTAATTCGACTGAATCCACAGTCTTCGTCGATCTTTCACTGCGGATCGCGACGATGCGACATCGCGGCGGACGTCCTCGACCGAGCGTTCGCCTCCTCTCGTGGCGACGGCCACGCGGTGCCAGAATGTTCCGCATGGTTTCAGGCGCTGTCTCCAGTTCGGCGGTGGCCGGCGCGCGAGCATGGGACGTGATCGTGGGCGATCGCTTCATCGCCGCACTCGTCGCACCCGCTCCCGAACGCGTACTGAGCGCACTCGCCGAGGCGGCGTGCGACGAGCGGCTCCCGCTCGAGACGCTCGTCGGCATCGTCCCGTCGGGTCGCGTCGATCCGGTCGAGTCGTTCGGACTCGTGTGGTGGGCGGAGGACGCGACGACGAGCGTCACCGCCGTCGTGCGCGGTGATGCCGTCGTCGACCTCGCCTCGCCCGGTGGGAGCCGCAGGTTCGACGCGCGAGGCATCCGGCCATGGCACCTCGCCGACTTCGACGACGTGACGGGGCTGCGCATCACCGACGCGGCGGCGCCGCTCGATCGCGCGCAGACGCCGGGCGAGACCGTCGTCCATCAGCGCGCGAGCCTGCGCACCTCATCGGTCGAATGGGCGGCGACGGCCCGAACGGCGGATGCCGCGCCCACGCCGTGGATCGATGCGGACACCCTGCTCGCTCCGCGCCGGCACGAGCCCGAGCTCGAGTCCTCGACCGCCGACACGATCGTCGCCCCGCGAACGACCGCGCGGGTCGGCCGCACGCCGCCCGCCGCGTCGACCGGCAAGGGCGGGCCCGACGCATCCGAGTCCTCGGCGCCCATCGATGCCGCGGCCGATGCCGCCGAGAGCGGTCCTCGGTTCCGGATCGGCGACGGCGCACCGCTCACGGTCACGGCGCCCGTGCTCATCGGCCGGAAGCCGTTGCTGCCGCGCATCGCTGGCACCGGCGTGCAGCCCGAACTCCTCGCGGTGGAATCGCCCGCGGCGGTCGTCTCCGGCACCCACCTCGAACTCCGCCTCGTCGGCTCCCGGCTCGTCGCGACCGACCTGCACTCGACGAACGGCACCGTGCTCCGCACCGCGTCGGGCACGCGTCGGCTGCGGGCCGGGGAGTCCATCGTCGTGCTCCCCGGCGCCATCCTCGACCTCGGAGACGATACGATCATCGAGATCCTCCTCGCCCAGGGTGCTCCCGGCGCATGACCCGAACAGACAGCAGGCTTCACAGGTGACCCAGATCGGCAATGGCAACGCTCGCCATCGGATCACGCTGCCCGACGGCACCGAGGTCACCCTCGCGTGGGCGGCGGTCACCGATACCGGGCTCCGCCGCGAGGTCAATGAAGACAGCTTCATCGCCCAGGCGCCGATCTTCGCGGTGGCCGACGGCATGGGCGGCCACGCCGCCGGCGACTTCGCGAGCGCCGCCGTCGTCACACGGCTCGCCGAGCACGGCGGCAAGACGCTCGTCGGCACTCCCGAGATCGACCACGCGCTCCGCCTCGCGGTGCAGGACATGGGCCGCGGTGCCGGCGTCACCGACGAAGGCAGCGGGACGACGGTCACCGGGGCGGCGCTCGGAGCGATCGCCGACGAGCCTGCGTGGATCGTCTTCAACATCGGCGATTCGCGGGTGTACCGCCTGGTCGGCGGCGTGCTCGAACAACTGACGGTCGACCATTCCATCGTGCAGGAGCTCGTCGATGCCGGGCAGATCACGCGCGAAGAGGCCGACACCCACCCGCACTCGAACGTGATCACCCGCGCCGTCGGTTTCCACGAGGCGCCGATCCCCGACTACCGCGCGATCGCGGTCGAACCCGGCATGCGCCTGCTGATCTGCTCCGACGGGCTCACGAAGGAGCTCACGAGCTACGGGATCCGCCACTTCCTCGTCGCCAATGCGAAGGCAGAGAAGGCAGCCCACCAGTTGCTCGAGGCGGCCCTCGGCAACGGCGGTCGCGACAACGTCACGGCCATCGTCGTCGACGTGCTGAAGGTCGTTCGCCCCGCGGGCGCGCAATCGTCGGACGAGGTCGAGCCGGCGCGACGCTGACCACGGTCGCCTCGGATTCGTGCTGTGAACAGCACCATGAGGCATCCGTCGCCCGCGGATACAATGATGGCACCGCGCGCCGCCGGCCACCGTGGCGGCGTCGAACCGACCAGAGCAGGCAGGAGGACCGCGTGTCTCGACGACTCCCGTCCACACCGCCGAACCTGCCGGGATTCGCGTTCATCCGCGTGCTCGGCTCCGGCGGCTTCGCCGACGTCTTCCTCTACGAGCAGAACATGCCGCGCCGCCTCGTCGCGGTGAAGGTGCTGCTGGCCGAGGTCGTCAACGACGACCTGCGGCAGATGTTCCAGGCCGAGGCGAACCTCATGGCCCAGCTGTCGTCGCATCCCTCGATCCTCACGGTCTACCAGGCCAGCGTCGCGGCCGACGGTCGGCCGTACCTCGTGATGGAGTACTGCTCGGCCTCGCTCGGTCAGCGCTACCGCGCGGTGCAGCTGCCGCTCGCCGAGGTGCTCTCCGTCGGCGTACGCATCGCGAGCGCCGTCGAGACCGCCCACCGGCAGGGCGTGCTGCACCGCGACATCAAGCCGTCGAACATCCTCACCACCGCATACGGCCACCCGGTGCTCTCCGATTTCGGCATCGCCGCCACGCTCGGCGAAGCCGAGTCCTCCGACGCCGTCGGGCTGTCGATCCCGTGGTCGGCGCCCGAGGTGCTGCACGACGACGTGTCCGGCAGCGTCGCGAGCGAGGTCTGGTCGCTCGGCGCCACGGTGTACTCGCTGCTCGCCGGGCGCAGCCCGTTCGAGACGCCGGGCGGCGACAACGGCTCCGGCGCGCTCATGGGCCGCATCGACAAGGCGAAGTACGTCCCCACCGGGCGGATCGACGTGCCGAAGAGTCTCGAGCACGTCCTCGCTCGCTCGCTGTCACTCCGTCCGTCGGCCCGTCAGTCGAGCGCACTCGAGTTCATCCGCGACCTGCAGTCGGTCGAGGAGGAGCTCGGGCTGTCGCAGACACCGCTCGAGGTCGCGATGGACGACTGGGCGCTCGCCACCGCCGTCGACGTCGACGAGCAGACCCGCATCAGCGGGGCCCACGGCACCGGCGAGGTACCGCCGCGGAGGCGACGTGCGCGCGGCGGATCGCTCGGCTCCGCCCGGTCGGAGGCGGACTCCCGTCCCCATGATCACGGCACGAGCCGGAGCCGAACGCCCCCGCCGACCTCGGTCCGGCTGGCCTGGGGCATCTCCCTCGTCTCGGTGCTCCTGATCGCGCTCGTCGGCGCCGGCGCGTACTTCGTGATCCAGGGCACGAGGTCGATCCCGGTCGTGTCCGACGTGCAGGGCGTCGACGCCGGCGAGACCGTGACCTTCTCCTGGAACGACCCGGGCCTGCAGAGTTCCGACGCCTACGTCGTGACCGTCGACGGCGAGACGCTCCCGCTGCAGCGCGAGACCCGGGTGAGCGTGCCGGCCGAAGACGGCGACCGGGTCTGCGCGAGCGTCAGGGTCGCTCGAGACGGGAAGACGGGTGCCTCGAGCGCGGAGCGCTGCGTCGAGGTGTCCGTCGAGATCGATCAGGGCTGATCATGCCGAAGCTTCCCGATCTCACCCGGCTCCCCAAACCGCGCTCCGCGGCGATCACCGCCGCGGCGACCACCGCCGTGGTGGCGCTCGTCGCGGGTGTCGCGATCGCATCGGGCGGGTATGCGGCGCAGCGGGTCGACCTCGGCGACGCCGCGGTGTGGGTGAGCAGCAACGGGCATCAGGCGATCGGGCGCGCGAACACCGCACTGCTCGAACTGAACTCGGTCGTCGAGACGGGCTCCACCGGGACCGAGATCGTGCAGCAGGGTTCCACCGTGCTGGCGCTCGACCGTGCGCGGGCCACGGTCCGCGTGATCGATGCGACGACGTCGAGCCTCACCGAGACCGTCGCGGTCCCTCCCGACGACACGATGCTCGCGCTCGCCGGATCGAGGGTCGTCATCGCCTCCGACGGCGACGTCTGGACGACACCGGTCGATCGGTTCGCCGAGTTCGATGCCGATTCCGAGGCGATGCTCGCGTTCGGTACGGGATCGATGACGTCCGTCGACCCCGACGGCACGCTCTTCGCCTACACCCCGTCGACCGGCGACATCACCCGGGTCGATGCGGCAGACGCCGAGACCGTGGGCACGAAGTGGCAGGTCGAGCCCGTCGACGGCGACCCCGACGTGCAGATCACCTCGGTCGCCGACCACTGGGCCGTGTTCGATGCGGGCACCCGGATCCTGCAGCTCGAACGCGGCTCCATCGATCTCACCGAGTTCATCACGGCCAATGACGCGCCCGTGCTCCAGCGGCCGTCGAGCGACGGCGACGAGGTCGCGATCGCCACGCGTCGAGGTCTCGTCACCGTCGGCCTCGACGGCGACGCTCCGCGCACCCGGGTCGAGGGGCAGTCGGGCCTGCCTGCCGCGCCGTTCGTGCACGACGGCTGCCTCTACGCGGCATGGGCGGCGGGAACGGCATCGCGATCCTGCGCGACCGGCCCCGACGAGGTCATCCAGCTGCCGTCGGCGACCGCGAGCGGCGACTACGCGTACCTCGCCAACGGCGCGACGCTCGTGCTCAACGAACGGCGCAGCGGCAAGACCTGGGCCGTGGGCGCCGGGTTCGGCCTCATCGACAACTGGGAGGAGCTCCTCGAGATCGAGCGCGACGAGGAGACGATCGAGCAGAACGACCCCGAGACGCCGCCGACGATCGAGAAGAGCCAGGTGGCGCCCGTCGCGGCGGACGACGAGTTCGGCGCCCGTCCCGGGCGGACGACGCCGCTGCCGGTGCTGCTGAACGACTACGACGCCAACGGCGACGCCCTCGTGGTCGATGGCGTCGACGGCGCGCTGCCGCCCGGAGCGACCCTTGCCAGGATCGCCGACAACCAGCAGCTCCAACTCGTGCTCGACGAGGACGTCTCGGGTGTCATCTCCTTCGGCTACACGGTCGACGACGGTTTCGGCGGCACCGCTCACGCCGCGGTGAACGTGACGGTGCGCGACGTCGAGGAGAACTCTCCGCCCGAGCAGCGCAGGCAGACCAAGGCCCTCGTGCAGGCGGGGGGTCGCGTCAGCACGGCGGTGCTCGGCGACTGGGTGGACCCCGACGGCGACCCGTTCTTCCTCGCGCGGTCCACGGCGGCCGAACCGGACGCGCTGTCGTCGACGGCCGACGGTGTGGTCGTGTTCGACGAGAAGGGCGGCGCCGGGTCCGACCGGACCATCTCCCTCGAGGTCTCCGACGGGCGCGACACCGCGGTCGGCGTGCTCGGCGTCGGAGTTCGAGCGCCCGGCGACGTGCCGCTCATCGCCGACCCCTTCGTGGTGCTCGCGACGGAGGGCCAGGAGGTGCGCATCGACCCGTTGCGCCACGTGCGCGGAGGTTCGGGCCAGATCCAGCTGAGCGCCGTCCCCGCGAAGCCTGACGTGCAGTTGACCCCCGATTTCGACGGCGGGAGCTTCCGTTTCACGAGTTCGGCGGTGCGCACGCACTCGCTCGAATACACGGTGACCGACGGCGTCTGGACCACGACGGGTCGCGTCCGGGTCGACGTCTCGGCGGAGCCCGATCTCGACACCACGCCCATCACCGTGCCGCACACGGCGTTCGTCCGTGTCAGCCAGCCCGTCGACGTCGACGTCCTCGCGACCGACATCGACCCGACGGGCGGCGTGCTGATCCTCACCGGCCTCGGCGAGCCCGAGGTCGAACCCGGCGTGCAGGTCGAGGTCGTCGATCACCGCATCCTCCGCGTCACCCTCACCGGACCGCTCGAGACCGGGTCCACCGTGTTCGGCTACCGGGTGAGCAACGGCCTCGCCGAGGCGGTGGGCGAGGTGACGGTCGTCGAGGTGCCAGAACTCGAGTCGAAGCAGCCTCCCGTCGCCGTGCCCGACAAGATCTCGGCACGCACCGGCGACGTCGTCGACATCGCCGTGCTCGCGAACGACGAGCACCCCGATGCGTTGCCGATCACGCTCGACCCGGCGCTCGAGCGGGCGCCGCAGGCGGGCCTCCTCTTCGCCGACGGAGACCGTCTCCGGTACTTCGCCCCCGAGACGCCGGGCGAGTACGAGGCGATCTATCGAGTGCTCGGTCCCGACGGCCAATCGGCCACCGCGACCGTGCAGATGTCGGTGCGCGACGCCGACCCCGTCACGAACACCCCGCCCGTTCCTGCGACCGTGACCGCGCGAGTGCTCTCGGGCGAGACCGTGCGGATCCCCGTCCCGCTCGGCGGGTCCGACCCCGAGGGCGACAGTGTGCAGCTGCTCGGCCAGGGCGGCAACCCCGAGCTCGGCAACGTCACCGCGCACGGGCCCGACTGGTTCGAGTACCAGGCCGGCGAGTACTCGGCCGGCACCGACCAGTTCGAGTACGAGGTCGTCGACGCGCTCGGAGCTCGAGCGGTCGGCACGGTGCGCGTGGGCATCGCCCCGCGCCTCGACGGAGCCCGAGCGCCCATCGCCGTCGCCGATGTCGTGGAGGTGCGACCCGGCCGTACCCTCTCGGTTCGCGTCCTCGAGAACGACTCCGACCCCGACGGCGGCGCACTGCGGCTGACGGGCGTCGAGGCGACGACGGGCGATGCCGTCGCCGAGATCGTCGACGATCGGATCGAGGTCGAGATCCCCGACGGCGAGGACGAATACGGCTTCGTCTACACCGTCGAGAACGAGCAGCTCGGGCAGGCGTCGACGTTCCTCAGCATCATGGCGAGTGAGGACGCGCCACTGGCGCGCCCCGAGGCATCCGACACCGTCCTCACGCTGAGCGACATCCTCGACGAGGACGTCGTCGACGTCCCCGTGCTGCGGAACGTCTTCCTCGCCGACGCCGACGTCTCGGATCTCGTCGTCGGCCTCGTCGACGGCTACGACGCCGGAGCCGAGGTGCGTCGCGACGGGAGCATCCGGGTGCAGGTCGAGGACCGCCGCCGTGTCATCCCCTTCGCAGTGGCTCACCCCGAGGACCCCTCGATCGTCGCCTACGCGTTCATCTGGGTGCCCGGCCGCGACGACGCGCTGCCGCAGCTCCGCGCCGACGCCCCCGACGTCGAGGTCGTGAGCGGCGAGGAGGTCGTGCTCGAGCTCGAGGACTTCGTCATCGCGGCATCCGGCCGGCCGGTGAAGATCACGGATGCCGCGACCGTTCGCGCCTCGCACAGCGACGGCTCGGATCTCGTGGTCGATCAGAACACCCTGCGATATCGCAGCGAAGTGGGGTACTTCGGACCGGCATCGCTCTCCTTCACGGTCATCGACGGGGAGTCGACGGCCGACCCGTCCGCACGCACCGGGACCATCGTGATCCCGATCGAGGTGGCGCCGGCCGACGATCAACCGCCCGTGTTCACGGGCGGGGTCATCGACTTCGAACCCGGGCAGGCGAAGGACATCGACCTGCTGAAGCTCACCAACTACCCGTACCCCGGCGCTCGAGACGAACTCGTGTACCGACTGCTCCCGCCGCCGACGGAGGGCTTCCGGTTCTCGCTCGACGGCTCCAAGCTCACGATCGAGGCCGACGCATCGACGTCCAACAAGACCCGGGCGACCGTCGCGATCGGCGTCGCCGATGACGCGGGCGACGGCAAGCCCGGGCGCATCGAACTCCGGGTGGTGCCGTCGACGCGACCCATCGCACGGCCCGCCGCCGACACGGCGGTCGTGCAGCGCGGCCGAACGACGACGATCGACGTGCTCGCCAACGACGACGCGACCAACCCGTTCCCCGACGTGCCCCTCCGCGTCGTTGACGTCCGCGGCGCCGACGCCGACAGCCTGCCCGACGGCGTCTCGATCGAGCCGAGCGACGACCGGTCGAAACTCGAGGTGACCGTCGCTCCCGGGGCTGAACCGGTGAACTCGACGGTGCAGTACGAGGTGGCCGATGCGACCGGCGACGCTGCCCGGAACGCGTGGGGCCTCGTCACGATCTCGGTGCAGGACCGTCCCGACCCGGTCACCGGTGCGCAGGTCACGGGATTCGGCGATCGCACGCTCGACGTCGTGTTCGGGGCGGGCTCGTACAACAACTCGCCGATCACGGGGTATGAGATCGAACTCGTCGACCCGGCCACGGGCGACGTCGTGAACTCCTCCGATTGCGCCGCGACGACCTGCACGGTCCCGACGCCGGGCAACGGCCAGGGCGAGGCCGTGCGCGTCCGGATCCGGGCGAAGAACTCGATCGGCCTCTCCGACCCCGTCGACGCTCCGGGCCCCGTCTGGTCGGACGTCATCCCGCAGCCGCCCACCGGGGTACGGGCGCTTCCGCGCGACGGGTACCTGCGCATCGAATGGGATCCCGTTCCGGCGGGTGCCGGCAGCGTCATCGGCTCGTACGTGGTCACCGTCGCCGGTGTCTCGAACGAGGTCTCCGCGGGCGCCGTCTGCACGGCGACGCTCTGCGCGACGGACTCGCAGCCGCTCGAGAACGGAAGCCAGGTGCCGATCACGGTCGGCGCCAGGAACCAGGCCTTCCCGGCGCTCGCGGTCTGGACCGAGGCGGGCGCCAGCGGGACCCCGTTCGGGCCGCCGATCGCCGGAGCGGTCGCCGTCACCGGCGATGCGGCCGCCGGCACCGTCACGGTCACCTGGGAGGCTTTCGGCGGCAACGGGGACCCGATCGGAGGGTATTTCGTGCAGCGCCTCGCCGATGGGGCCACGGGCGTGCCCAGCGGGGCGCAGGCGTGTTCGGTGACGAGTCCCGCACCCGGGTCGGTCGTCGCGCCGTCGGGTGGCGGAACCGTCGCCGAGGTCGTGCACGTCGGGCCGGCCGCGACGAGCGTGCAGTTCGCCGGCACGGGCGCGGAGGCCACGAGGTACTCGTTCCTCGTCTGGGGGTACAACCGGGCCGCGTGCGCGCACACCGAGGTCGTCGGCACCGTCGTGCGACCGTCACCCGACGCGATCCGGAGCGTCGACAGCCGGATGGACTGGCGCACCGCGGACCTCTACGACCGCTACATCTCGAGTGTCGCGCCGGGAGCGTGGCGATACGACATCGTCGCCGTCGACGGCAACGGCGCGCAGATCCCGGGCACGTTGCAGAGCTTCGGCGGGTCCGGATGGGCGCAGGACCTGTTCGCCAGGCCGTTCGGCGAGACCGTGCGGTTCCAGGTGCGCAGCTGCTCGGCCTGGGGGAGCTGCGGCCCGTGGTCGGGTGTCCTGCCCGCCGACGCACGCCCTTCCCTGACGTTCGCGCTCCCGAGCCGGTCGTGGAACGAGGCGGCGCAGACGTGGTCGTGGACCGCCGCCCCCGCGAACTCCGGGATCCCGGTGACGTTCTCCTGCGGCGTCGACGGCGCCGGCAACGGCAGGCAGGCGCAGACGCCGACGAGCTGCCAGATCCCCGAGGCGAAACCGGGCGACCTCGTCTGGTTGGATGTTGAGATCGCGGGCGTCGTCGTCCGGTACGCGAATCGCTGAGCAAGGAGCCGAGATGACCATGACCCCCGATGAGGCAGCGCGGTTCGCCGCGACGCTCGATCGACTCGTCGGCGCGGTCGAGGAGGTGCTGCTCGGCAAGAACCGGGTCATCAGGCTCGCATTCACGGCGTTCCTCAGCGAAGGGCACCTCCTCCTCGACGACGTGCCCGGCACGGGCAAGACCTCGCTCGCCCGGGCGATGGCCCAGTCGATCGACGGCACGAGCAATCGCGTCCAGTTCACGCCCGACCTGCTGCCCGGCGACATCACGGGAGTCACCGTGTACGACCAGCGCTCCGGTGTGTTCGAGTTCCACCCCGGTCCGGTGTTCGCGAACATCGTGCTCGCCGACGAGATCAACCGGGCGAGCCCGAAGACGCAGTCGGCGCTCCTCGAGGTCATGGAGGAGGGTCAGGTCACCGTCGACGGGCAGACGCATCCCGTGGGGCATCCGTTCATGGTCATCGCGACGCAGAACCCGGTCGAGCAGGCGGGAACCTACCGCCTCCCCGAGGCGCAGCTCGACCGGTTCCTGATGCGCACGTCCATCGGCTACCCCGACCACGCCTCGACCATCCGCATCCTCGAGGGCGCCGACCAGCGCGCCCACGAGCACCGCGTCGCATCGCAGCTCGCGGCGGACGAGGTCGTGGAACTGGCCGCGGTCGCCCGCACCGTCTACGTCGACCCCACGATCCACGACTACGTCTCGCGCATCGTCGACGCCACCCGTACGGCTCGCGAGGTGCGCCTCGGGGTCAGCGTGCGGGGCGCGCTCGCCCTCATCCGTGCCGCCAAGACCCACGCCGCCGGTCGCGGCCGCCACTACGTCGTGCCCGACGACGTCAAGGCGCTCGCGGAGCCGGTGCTCGCGCACCGGCTGATCCTCGATCCCGAGGCCGAGTTCGACGGCGTCACGGCGTCGAACATGATCGCCCAGGTGTTGATCGAGACGCCTCCGCCCTCGACCAGGCAGGCGGTGTGACGCTCACCCAGACCCGAACGACCATCCCCGAGGACGCCCGGAGAGAGGGACTGCTCGCGGTCGTCATCGGGCGTGCCGTCGTGGCGGCGAGCCGCGCGGGCTCGGCCCTCGTGCGCGCCGCCCGCATGGTGCAGGGCGTCGTGACGCCGCTCGGCTGGTCGGTGATCGTCGTCGCGGTGCTCGCGCTCATCGGCGGCTACACCTGGGGTTGGCTCGAGCTCATCGCGCTCGGGTGGGGGCTCGCGGTGCTCGCGGCAGCGGCATCCGTCTGGCTGATCGGCCGCGGAGCCGGCACGATCCAGCTCGTGCTCCCGTCGCCGCGCGTGGTCGTCGGCGAGCCCGCCGAGGCGCGGTTGATCGCCGCGAACCCCGGTCGTCGTCGATTCGGCGGCGTGCAGCTGGAGCTTCCCGTCGGACGCCGCATCGTCGAGCGGGTCCTGCCGGGGCTGCCGCGAGGCGGCGTGTTCGACGAGCAGTTCGCGATCCCCACCGAGCGGCGGGGCGTCGTGCCGGTCGGCCCGGCCCGCACCGTGCGCGCCGACCCGATCGGACTCATGCGCCGTGAGTACGTGTGGTCGGAGACGGCCGAGCTCCACGTGCACCCGCGCACCGTGCCGATCAACGCGCTCAGCACGGGGTTCATCCGGGATCTCGAGGGAACCCCGACCCGCGACCTCACGGCGAGCGACATCGCCTTCCACGCGCTGCGCGAGTACCTGCCCGGCGACGATCGCCGGTTCATCCACTGGCGGAGTTCCGCCAAGACCGGCACCTTCATGGTGCGCCAGTTCGAGGAGACCCGGCGCAGCCGTCTCATGGTGCTGCTCGATCTCGACCCGGGCGCGTACGTCGACGCGGCGGAGTTCGAGCTCGCCGTCAGCGCCGCGGCATCCGTCGGTGCACGCGCGATCCGCGACGCGCGGACCGTGTCGTTCGTCGTCTCCGGAGGCAGGCGCGAGGCCGGTGCCGTGCGCAGTGCCATGCGCGAGCTGCCGACGGTCTCCCGCGACCGACTCCTCGATGCGCTCTGCCTCGTCGAGACTGAGGCCGATGCGGTGATGCTGCCCGACGTGGCCCGAGCCGCTGCCGAGACGCTGGCGGGCGTCTCGCTCGCCTTCATCGTCACCGGGACCGCGCGCGGGGTGGCCCCCCTCCGCGCTGCGGCGACCCGGCTGCCGCCGGGGGTCGAGAGCGTCGCGGTGCTGTGCTCGCCCGAGGGGGAGGCGAGTGCTCGCACGATCGCCGGCCTCACCGTCTTCCGCATCGGCTACCTCGAAGACCTGCGCGCGATGCTCGCGAGAACGGCGTCGGTCTCATGACCTCCCGCGCACCCGCAGGCGCCCGCAGGCTCGGACCCACCCTCGTCACCGTGGTGCTCGTCGTCGCCATGCTCGCCGCGGCGATGCTGCCGTGGTGGCCCGTCTACGAGAGCCCCGCCTTCCTGGTCGCCGCCGGGGTCGCGATCGCCGCCGGAGTCGCCATCGGCGTCGCCGGAGCCCGCTTCCGCCTTCCCTCCTGGATCATGGTGCTTTCGGTGTTCGGCGCCTACCTCGTGCTCGGCGTGCCGGCCGCCGTGCCGGGGGCCGCGATCGCCGGGATCCTGCCGAGTCCGTCGGGCATCGTCGAACTCCTCGCGGGCGCTGCCCTCTCATGGAAGCAGCTCGTCACGATCTCGGTGCCCGTCGGCTCCTACCAGGCGCTGCTCGTGCCGCCCTTCCTGCTCGGTCTCGTCGCCGCCACCGCGGCGATCACGATCGCGTTGCGCAGCAGGCGTCCCGCCGCCGCCGCACTGCCGCCGGCAGCGCTCCTCATCGCCGGCATCGCGCTCGGCGTCGTGCACTCGGCACTCGCGGTCGAGGCCGGCATCGCGTTCCTCATCACCGCGGTGGCATGGCTCGTGCGGGTCGCCATCGCCGACCGGCGGGCGATCACCAGCGGCCGGCGAGTCGAGGCCGCGCTCACCGATGCGCGTCGCGTGCTCGGCGCGTCGGCGCTCGTGGCCATCGCCGTCGTCGGTGCGACCGCGGCATCCGTGGCCCTGCCGGTGCCTGCGCGCAGTGTCGTGCGCGCCGAGTTGCAGCCGCCGTTCGAGCCGAGGGACCACGACAGCCCCCTCGCCGGCTTCCGCGCCGCGTTCCGCGAGGAGGTCGTGGACGACGTGATGCTCGACGTCCGCGGACTCCCCGACGGTGCGGGTGTGCGCCTGGCGACGCTCGACTCGTACGACGGCATCGTCTACACGGTCGGCGGTGCCGAGGGCGCGTCGGCGTCGGGGCGCTTCACCCGCGTGCCCTACCGACTCGACCAGTCGGGGGTGAGCGGCGACACCGAGCGGCTCGCGATCGAGGTCGAGGTCGCGGGCTACTCCGATGTCTGGGTGCCGGGGCTCGGCCGGCTCGAACGCATGACGTTCGGCGGGCCGCGTGCCGAGACGCTCACCGAGTCGTTCTTCTACAACGAGGTCACGAGCACGGGTGCGGTGCAGCGTCCGCTGCAGACCGGTGATCGCTACGCGGCGACCTCGGTGATCCCCGTCGACCCGTCGGCGCTCGACGGACTGAACCCGGGCACGAGCGTGCTGCCAGCGGTGCCCGAGATGCCGAAGGAGCTCGCGCAGCTGCTCGACGAGTGGGCGCCCGCCTCCGATGACCCCGGGGCGCGCCTGCGGGCGGTCGTCGAGGGCTTCCACACGAACGGATTCGTGAGCCACGGCCTCGGCGACGATCCGCCGCCGAGCAGGTCGGGCCATTCGCTCGACCGCCTCGCAGATCTCGCGACCGACCGGCCGATGGTCGGCGACGGCGAGCAGTACGCGGTCGCCGCGGCCCTCATGGCCCGTCGCATCGGCTTTCCGGCCCGGGTGGTCGTCGGGTACCTGCCCGGCCTCGCCGATGAGGCGGCAGCGGCCGCCGGCGACGCCCCGGGCGAGACGGATGTCGCGAGCGAACCCGTCCCCGACGGTGTCACCCGTTTCGTGAGCGGCGACAAGCAGGCCTGGATCGAGGTGCAGGGGGCCGACGGCAACTGGATCGCGGTCGATCCGAACCCGGTGCCGCGCAAGATCCCCGAGCGCGAGCCCGACCAGCCCACGATCGTGTCGAGGCCGCAGTCGGCGCTGCCTCCGCCTGCCGAGCGCACGCCCGTCGACGACCTGTCGAACGAACCCGAGACGCCGCCCGACGAGCCCGACGACGATGCCGCCGCGTGGGTGCAGGCGCTGCTCGCAGTGCTCGGCGTCTCCGGCATCGTGCTCGGCGTGCTCGCGATCATCGCGAGTCCGTTCCTCGCGATCATCGTCGCGAAGCTGCGGCGGCGACGGCTGCGGCGGAAGGCGCCGACCGCGGTCGAGCGCATCGAGGGCGGCTGGCAGGAGTTCGCGGACTCGGCCGCCGACTACGGGTACCCGATCCGGCCCATGGCGACGAGGGCCGAGCAGGCGGCGACGGTCGGCGGGCTCGCGCCGCTCGTGCTCGCCTCGGTCGTCGACCGCGCGGTGTTCGCGCCCGACGGGCCGACCGAGGGCGACGACCTCCTGGTGTGGGACTCGGTCGACGAACTGCAGGAGCGGCTGGGAGCGCCGCGGTCGTTGCGCGAGCGCCTGCGGGCGGCGGTCTCGCTCACCTCGCTCGGCGGGTACGCTGTGACCCGGAGAGGAGCGCGTTCGTGACGTGTCGGATCTGCGGAGCAGAGCTGCCCGATGGGGCGATGTTCTGCGGCGAATGCGGGAGCTCGACGAGTGCGACCCCCGAATCCCGCCGTCGGCCCGATCCGCGGCCCGGAGACACGACCGTGATCGAACGGCCCGCTCGGCGGAACAGCGGCGTGATCTCGATCCCGGTCGACGGCTTCCGCGCAGCGGTCGCGATCGAGGCGACGGATGCCGCGGGCGGCGAGTTCTTCGCGACCGCACCGCCCGAGCTGCGCGAGCAGGTGCCGACGACCCCCGCCGCGACGCGCTTCGTGCTGACGTTCAGCACCGGCGAGACGCGCACGGTCTTCGGCTCCGGCCTGATCGGCCGTCGACCGCTGCCGCAACCCGGCGAGGTGTTCGACCATCTCGTGCAGATCGCCGATCGATCCCTTTCGGTGTCGAAGACGCACGTCGAGTTCGGGGAGCACGACGGCACGCTCTGGATCGCCGACCGGTTCTCGGGCAACGGCACGATCGTGCGGCGTCTCGACGACGGCGCGATGCGGTGCGAGCCCGGCAGGCGCTACCTCGTGCCGAGGGGGAGCCGAGTCGAACTCGCGGAGCAGTTCTTCATCGTCAGCTGACGCGTTCCGGTCCGCGGCGTGCTGGGCCTGCGTGATCACCGGCGCACTCACTCGCCCTCGACAGGGCGCCGTTGACCGATGCTGCGCTCCGGCGACCGCCTCCGACCGCACGGAGGGCGATCCGTGTGATCGGATCGCACGGTGGACCGATTCGACATTGCACCCGTCTCGCTGGACACGCCGCTCGCGCTGCCCCCGGCGCCGACCGATCCCGCTCGAGCCGGGTTCCCCGTCATCGGGGCGTTCGCCCCCGTCGTCGGAGCACTCGCGCTGTGGGCGATCACGGGTTCGCCGTTCTCGCTCGTGTTCGCGGTGCTCGGCCCGATCGTCGCGGTCGGCTCGATGCTCGATGCCCGTCGTTCGGCTCGGCGCCTGCGGCGACGGGCGACCAGCGATCGGCGACGGCTGCTCGAAGGGCTCGAGGCCGAGATCGACGAGCGGCACCATCTCGAACGACAGGCGGCGTGGCATCGCTCGCCGTCATCCCGACGCCTCCTCGAACAGTCGGAGCATCCCGTGTGGCGAGACGCGACAACGCCGGTGCTCGTGCTCGGCCGGGGTTCGGCTGCGAGCGCCCTGCGAGTCGAGGGCACGCCCGTCGACGACGCGGATCGAGCGCTGCTGCTCCGCGCGGCACGACTCGACGACGCACCGGTGTCCGTCGACGCTGGCTCAGGGCTCGGATTCATCGGCGAGCTCCACCTCGCGCGGGCGGCCGCCCGCGCGAGTGTCATCCAGTTCGCGCATCTCGCCCATCCGCAACGGTTCGCGATCGATGCGGCCGAGGGGGTGCACGACGAGAGGTGGGCGTGGCTGCGCCTCCTGCCGCACCGCGGGGGGAGTTCGTCAACCCGCCTGGTCGTCATCGAGCCGCTCGACGGAAGACCGCCGCCGGCATCGGTGCCGTCGGCGCTCGCCCCGCATTCGGAGCGGCCGCTCATCGTCGTCGCGGTCGCACGCACGGCGTCCGAGCTTCCGCCGGGTCTCGGCACGGTCATCACGATGCTGGCCCCCGACGCCGCGGTCGTACGTCGGCAGCACGGCAGCACGGAGACCAGCGTGGCGCCGTCGCTCCTCGGCATCGCGGAGGTCACCGGTCGGGCGCGCGCCCTGGCCGCGGCCGCCGAGCGGGCGGGCATCGATGATCGCTTGAACGAGCTTCCGCGACGACTGCACCTCGACGGGCTGTCGCGCCCGACCCGCTCGGGTGCCCTCGACCGGTCGAGCCTCGCGGTGGTCGTCGGACAGGTCGCGGGCGGTGCCCTCGAGCTCGACCTCGCACGGTGCGGCCCGCACGCGCTCGTGGCGGGCACGACGGGCAGCGGCAAGAGCGAGTTCCTGCTCGCGTGGATCGTCGCGCTCGCCGCCGGCCACCCTCCGAACCGGGTCTCCTTCCTCCTGGTCGACTTCAAGGGCGGCGCAGCATTCCAGCCCGTGCGGGATCTGCCGCATGTCACGGGCATCGTGACCGACCTCGACGAGTCAGAGGCGGAGCGCGCCGTGCAGAGCCTCCGTGCCGAACTCCTGCATCGCGAGGCGGCGCTCGCCCGGGTCGGAGCACGCGACATCGCGGGGCTCGACGACGGCGTCGACCTCGCGCGACTCGTGATCGTCGTCGACGAGTTCCAGGCGATGATCGAACGATTCCCCGAGCTCGGAGCGGTCATCGCGGACATCGCCGCGCGCGGCCGATCGCTCGGCGTTCACCTCGTGCTCGCCTCGCAGCGGCCCAACGGCGTCGTCCGCGAGCAGGTCACCGCCAACTGCGCGATCCGGGTGTCGTTGCGCGTGCTGCAGCGGGCCGACAGCGAGGCCGTCGTCGGAACGCAGGCGGCGTCGGAGATCCCGCCCGACCTGCCCGGCCGGGGGGTCGTCGATCGGGGCGACGGCCGCCCCGTGCTCTTCCACTCGGCGATCGCGACGCCGACTGCGATCACCGACGTCCAACGCCGTTCGGCCGGACTCCCGCGCGCCCGCCGCACATGGCTCGATCCGCTGCCCGCGCGCATCGCCCGCGACGCGATCGTCGAGCTCCTCGGTGAAGGGCGGTCCGTGGCATCCAGCGGACATCGCACGGGTGGGCTCGCCGGTGACGGACTCGGATTCGGGGTGATCGACGAGCCCGAGCAACAGCGCCGGAGCCTCGCGCGATGGTCGCCGCAGCGCGACGGCGGACTCCTCGTGCTCGGTGCGCCCGGCAGTGGGCGGACGACGGCGCTCGCGTCGGTCGAACGGGCGGCGGCCGACGCGATCGCCATCGGTCATGCAGGCGGAGCGGCCACGACGGCTGTCGGCACGGCGTCGGGCACGCTCCGGCTCCACGGGCCGTCGAGCGCTGTCTGGGACGGACTGCTGGCAGCCCGGTCCGCGGTGCGCGGCGCAGCAGTGCCGCCGGCCCTGGTCGTGATCGACGACCTCGATATGCGATTCCGGGCCTGGCCCGAGGAGTATCGCAACGCCGCGTTCGGGATGGTGGAATCCCTGGTCAGGGAAGGCCGCGCGCGAGGTGTCGCCGTCGCGGCATCGGCCGCGAACCCACTCGCGCTCGGCAGCGGCCTGCGCGACGCATTCGGGTCGCGGCTGCTCCTGCGTCATGCAACGCGTTCCGACCTCGTGCAGTCCGGAGGCAGGGGCGAGCTCTGGCGCACGAGCGACGGACCCGGAACCGGCCAATGGCGAGGGAGTCGAGTGCAGGTCGTCGAGACGGTGGATGCCCCGGCGCCGGAGAGCACGGCGACCGCGCCCCTCGAGTTGCTGCCCGATCATCTGTACGCCGTCGCGACGGTGACGCCGCGTGCGGCAGCGGCGACGATCACCGCGATGGGACGCACGACGATCGTCCTCGCGGCAGGCGGAGAATCCGCGGTCAGGGCCGCCGTCGCTGCGCATCCGCTCGACGCACCGCCTCCGGTGATCATCGGCGACGCCGAGGCATGGGGGGCGAGCTGGTCGCTGACTGCCGGCCTCCGCGAGCAGGCCGCGATCGTCGTGCACGGCGGCGTGGGGGAGTACCGCGCCGTGATGCGCTCTCGGGAGCTCCCTCCGCTGCTCGACGAGGCGGCGGGCCAGTGCTGGGTGATCGAACCGGGGAAGAGCCCGCGCCGAGCAATCTGGCCGAGCGGCCACCGCCACTGAATCGGTCGCGGGATCGGGTGAGAAGCGCTGATTCCGAACGAGATGTTCGCAAAAATTAACGATTCGGTCATCTCTGAGTGAATTCCGCCCAGCAGTGTGGCAGTATCTTCCCACCCTTGCACTGCAGCAACCCGAAACGGAGTCCCCCGTGAATCGACGCCCCCTGCCCCAGGACCCGATGATGCGAGCACTCATCGCCCAGGCTCGACAGATGCAGCTGAATCGCCGTACGTTGCTCGCGGGAGCCGGTGCCGGGGCGACCGCCCTCGCGCTCGCAGCGTGCTCGACGGGTGGCGCCCAGGGCAAGCCCACCGCCGCTGCCGACACCTCGGCCACCGACAAGACGCTCAACTGGGCGAACTGGGCCGCCTACATCGATGAAGACGACAGCGGCGCGTACCCCACGCTCGAGCGCTTCACCGAGGAGACCGGAATCGCGGTCAACTACGAGGTCGCCGTCGACGACAACAACACCTACTACGGCAAGGTGAAGGACCAGCTCGCGCTCGGCAAGGACATCGGCGCCGACACCGCAGTGCTCACCGACTGGATGGCCGCCCGCTGGATCCGCTTCGGCTACACGCAGGAGCTGAACCACGACAACATCCCGAACATCGTGAACCTCAACCCCGCCCTGCGCGACCCCGACTTCGACAAGGGCCGCGTGCACACGCTGCCCTGGCAGGGCGGCTTCGCCGGCATCTGCTGGAACAAGGAGGCGATTCCCGGCGGCATCGAGTCGGTCGAAGACCTCTGGAACTCCGAGCTCAAGGGCCGGGTCGGCGTGCTCTCCGAGATGCGCGACACGATGGGGCTCATCCTGCAGCAGAACGGCGTCGACATCGCCGGCGATTGGGGCGACGAGGAGTTCGACGCCGCCATCGAGGTGCTCCGCGAACAGGTCGAGTCCGGCCAGGTGCGCAACATCAAGGGCAACTCCTACCTCGAGGACCTGAAGAGCGAGGACACGCTCGCAGCGATCTGCTGGTCGGGCGACATCACGGTCATCAACGCCGAGGCCGGCGACAAGTGGGAGTTCGCCATCCCGACCGCGGGCGGCACGCTGTGGAACGACAACTTCCTCGTGCCGGTCGGCTCGCCGCGCAAGGCGAACGCCGAGGCGCTCATGAACTTCTACTACAACCCCGAGATCGCCGCGGAGGTCGCCGCCTGGGTGAACTTCATCACGCCGGTCGCCGGCGCGAAGGAGGCCGCGATCGCGATCGATCCCGAGCTCGCCGAGAACCAGCTCATCTTCCCGAATGAGGAGACGCTGGCGAACGCGCACATCTTCCGTTCCCTCAGCGGCGCCGAGGAGCAGAAGTACCAGGCGCAGTTCCAGAGCATCCTCCTGGGGGCGTGACCATGTCGGTACGAGAGTTCGCCGAACGCGGCGCAGATCTCGAACTCGTCGGCATCCAGAAGCGGTTCCCCGGCTTCACCGCGATCGAAGAGCTCGATCTCACGATCCCGGCCGGCTCGTTCTTCGCCCTGCTCGGGCCCTCGGGCTGCGGCAAGACGACGACCCTGCGGCTCGTCGCCGGCCTCGAGGAGCCGACGAACGGACGCATCCTCATCGGGGGCCGCGACGTCACCGGGACGAAGGCGCACGAGCGCCCGGTCAACACGGTGTTCCAGAGCTATGCGCTCTTCCCGCACATGTCGGTGCTCGAGAACGTGGCCTTCGGGCTCAAGCGCCGCCGCATCGGCGATGCGCTCGGCCGGGCGCATGAAGCCCTCCGCCTCGTCGAGCTCGATCACCTCGCCCAGCGCCGCCCGGCGCAGCTCTCGGGCGGCCAGCAGCAGCGGGTCGCGCTCGCCCGTGCGATCGTCAACCGCCCGGCACTGCTGCTCCTCGACGAGCCGCTCGGCGCCCTCGACCTGAAGCTCCGTCGCCAGATGCAGCTCGAACTGAAGACGATCCAGGAAGAGGTCGGTCTCACCTTCCTGCACGTCACGCACGACCAGGAGGAGGCCATGACCATGGCCGACACGGTCGCCGTCATGAACAAGGGCGCGATCGAGCAGATGGGCGCCCCCGCCGAGCTCTACGAACTGCCACGCACCTCGTTCGTGGCGAACTTCCTCGGCCAGTCGAACCTGTTCACGGGCGAGGTCTCCGGTTCCACGGATGCCGCGATCTCGGTCGACGTCGCCGGCACGCGGGTGATCGTGCCCACCGCACGCGCCCAGCGCCACACGGGGCGCGTCACCATCGGAGTGCGGCCCGAGAAGGTGGCCCTGCTCCGCGAGGCGCCGGCCCTGTCATCCGACCGCAACACCCTCGGCCCCGGCCGGGTCGTCGACGTCTCGTTCTCGGGCGTGAGCACGCAGTACCTCGTCGCGATCCCCGACGCCGGCACCGTCACCGTGTTCGCGCAGAACACGGGCTCGGGTCCCGTCGTCGGCGAGGGAGCCGAGGTCTGGGTCACCTGGCCGGTCGAGCACGGCTTCGGCCTCGACGACGTCGCCGAGCCCTCGGCGCGGTTCGCCGCAGACGACGACACCACCTCGATCGCCGCCCAGCGCCGTGAGGAGCTCGTCACGGAGCTCGAGGAGGGCTGACCATGGCCTTCGCAGCCTTCCAGACCGCGGAGGTCGTACCGCAGGCGCCGAGGAAGCGCAGCAGGATCGCCCTGTTCCTGCTGCTTCCCGGCCTGCTCTACCTCGTGCTGTTCTTCATCACGCCGCTCATCTCGCTCCTGCTCACCTCGCTGCAGGCGCCGACCGAGTTCGGCGACATCGGCCAGTACGACTACGCGTTCAACTGGCAGAACTACGTCACGGTGATGACCGACTACTGGCCGCACATCGTGCGCTCCTTCGGGTACGCGCTCGCGGCCACGGTGTTCGCGCTGCTCTTCAGCTATCCGCTCGCCTACTTCATCGGAGTGAAGGCGCGGCGGTGGCCGATGCTGCAGGGGCTCATGCTCGTGCTGGTGATCGCCCCGTTCTTCATCAGCTTCCTGCTCCGCACGCTCGCCTGGAAGCAGTTGCTCTCCGACGAGTCGTTCGTCATCACCTCGTTGAAGGCGCTGTCGCTGATGGCGCCCGACGCGCACTTCACCGGTACCCCGTTCGCGGTCATCTTCGGCCTGACCTACAACTTCATCCCGTTCATGACCCTGCCGCTGTACACGACGCTCGAGCGCCTCGACCTGCGATACCTCGAGGCCGGCAGCGACCTGTACGCGAACCCGTTCACGGTCTTCCGAAAGGTCACCATCCCGCTGTCGATGCCGGGCATCGTCGCCGGCACGCTGCTCACGTTCATCCCCGCCGCGGGCGACTACGTGAACGCGAGCCGCGACTTCCTCGGCGGGCCCGACACGCAGATGATGGGCAACGTGATCGAGGCGAACTTCCTCGTGCTGCTGAACTACCCTGCGGCCGCGGCGCTCTCGATCATCCTGATGGCCGCGATCCTCGTGCTCGTCGGCATCTACGTGAAGCGATCCGGAACGGAGGACCTGCTGTGAGCGGAGAAGTCCAGGCGGCCGCCGTGCTCGGCGGCCTCGGCGAGAGCCAGGAACTCGACTCGCGCCGCCCCGGCGGGCGGGCGCGCTCGCGGCGACTCGGGCTCGGCGACTGGTTGCTGCCGGCCTACACGATCATCGCGTTCGTGTTCCTCCTCATCCCGATCGCCTACACGTTCGTGTTCTCGTTCAACGACTCGATCAAGTCGAACATCGCCTGGCGCGGCTTCACCCTCGACAAGTGGCTCAACGTCTGCACGGTCGAGGGCGGCGCCGTGTGCGAGGCGTTCGGCAACAGCATCATCATCGGCGTCGCCGCCACCGTCATCGCGACGGCGCTCGGAACGATGATCGCGATCGCGCTCGTGCGCTATCGGTTCCGCGCCCGCGGTGCGATCAGCCTGCTGCTGTTCCTGCCGATGGCCACGCCCGAGGTCGTGCTCGGTGCCGGGCTCGCGGCGCAGTTCCTCGCGGTCGGCGTCGCGAAGGACATGACGACGATCATCCTGGCGCACACGATGTTCTGCATCAGCTTCGTGGTGGTCACGGTCAAGGCCCGTGTCGCGAGCCTCGATCCCGCGCTCGAGGAGGCGGGCCGCGACCTCTACGGCTCGCCGTCCCAGGTGTTCTGGAGGGTGACCTTCCCGCTGCTGCTCCCCGGCATCGTGGCGGCGGCGCTGCTGTCGTTCGCGCTCAGCTTCGACGACTTCATCATCACGAACTTCAACTCGGGCGCGGTCTCGACGTTCCCGAAGTACATCTACATCTCGGCGTCGCGGGGCATCCCGGCAGAGGCGAACGTCATCGCCTCTGCAGTGTTCCTCTTCGCCCTGGTGCTCGTGATCGTCGCCCAGGTCTCGCGCGCAGCGCGCGCGAAACGGCTCGCGAAACTCGGCTGACCCGAACCGACCGAGAGCGCGGGCGACGGATGCCGCGACGGGAGCGATCCCGCCGCGGCATCCGTCATCGCCGCTTCGTCACCGGCTCGGACGCCGGCGAGGTTCGCTTCAGACGGTGGCCCGGATCGTGCCGACGCGCTGATCGCCGCCCATGACCCAGAGATCGAGCTCGGTCTGCACGGCGTCGATCGCCTCGTGGTCGATCGCGCCCGACTGCGCGAGCAGTCGAAGCGCGATGATCGTCGACGCGCGAGCGGAGCCGTCGAGCACCTTGAGCGCCACGGTCGTGCCGTCGGGCGCCGTCATGACCATGACGCCCTCTGCACCGATCTTCGCGAAGACGCCGAGTCGCTCGACTGCGACGGTGTCGGGCTGGCCGGGGCCGCCGACGGCCCACGCGTGATCGCGCACCGCTTCGGTGAGCGCGGCAGCCTCGCGGTACAGCGCGAACGGCGAGCCCGCGGCCGCGGTCGTGATCTTCTGGATGCCGCGGCCGAGGGCGCCGAGGCTGATCGCGTGCACGGGGGCGCCGCAGCCGTCGATCGCGGTGGCCGCCGGCCGCTCGCCCGTGAAGCGCTCGATGACGTCGAGCACGCGCTTCTGCAGCGGGTGGTCGAGTTCGAGGTAGCTCTCGAGCGGCCACTCGTTCGCGACGCACGCGAGGAGCATCGCCGCGTGCTTGCCCGAGCAGTTCATGTAGACCCGCTCGCGCGGCGCGCCCGAGCGGATGAGCTGCTCGCGCGCCACCTGGTCGGACGGAGCCGCCGCAGGGCACCCGAGCGCCGACTCGGGCAGCGACTCGCGTTCGAGCAGGCGCCGGACGAGGGCGACGTGCGCGGCGGTGCCCGAGTGGCTCGCGGTGGCGATCGCCGCGTCTTCGCCGCGGAGTGTGACGCCCGAGGTCATGACGGCGACGGCCTGAAACGGCTTCAGGCAGGACCGGGGGAAGATCGGGGTGACGACGTCGCCGAGGGCGCGCATCACCTCGCCTTCGGGAGAGAGCACGACGGCGGAACCCGCGTGCCGGGACTCGATGAAACCACTACGCTCGACCACGGCGAGTTCGACGGAGTCAGTGACTGAGAATGTGCCGGCCACCTGCACTATCCGAGGGAGGCGAGGGCGTCGTCGAGCACGCGGAGCCCGTCTTCGATGAGCGCGTCGCTCACCGCCAGGCTCGGGAGGAACCGCAGCACGTTGCCGTAGGTGCCGGCGTTGAGGAAGAGCACGCCGTGCTGGGCGGCGGACGCCACGATCGCGGTGACGGCTTCGGCGTTCGGCGCCTTCGTGGTCTCTGCCGTGCCCGGTTGCACGAGCTCGATGGCGATCATCGCGCCCTTGCCGCGGATCTCGCCGATGATGTCGTATCGCGCGGCGAGCTTCTCGAGCCCGGCACGGAAGGTCGCCTCGATGCGACGCCCCTCGGCGAGGAGGTCGTGCTCCTCGATCGATTCGAAGACGGCGATCGCCGCGGCGCACGCCACGGGGTTGCCTCCGAAGGTGCCGCCGAGCCCGCCGGGCTGCGCGGCATCCATGATCTCGGCGCGACCGGTGACCGCGGCGAGGGGGAGACCGCCGGCGATGCCCTTCGCCGAGAGCACGAGGTCGGGCTCCCAGCCGAAGTGCTCGCTCGCGTAGTAACGACCGGTGCGGGCCATGCCCGACTGGATCTCGTCGGCGATCATGACGACGCCGTTCTCGGTGCACCAGGCCTGCAGGATCGGCAGGAATCCGTCGGCGGGCACCATGAAGCCGCCCTCGCCCTGGATGGGCTCGACGACGAGGCAGGCGAGGTCGCTCGCTCCGATGACCTTCTCGAGGTAGGCGATCGTGCGGGCTGCCGCGTCGGCGCCGGAGAGGCCGTCGCGGTACGGGTAGGAGTTCGGCGCGTGGTAGACGTCGCCGGCGAGCGGCCCGAAGCCCGTCGCGTACGGCATCGCCTTGTAGTTCATCGCCATCGTGAGGTTGGTACGGCCGTGGTAGGCGTGGTCGAGCACGGCGACGGCGCGGCGCCCGGTGTGCTTGCGCGCGATCTTGACGCCGTTCTCGACGGCCTCGGCGCCCGAGTTGACGAGCACGCTCTTCTTCTCCCAGTTGCCGGGCGTGTGCTCGGCGAGGAGCTCGGCGACGCGCACGTACTCCTCGTAGGGGGTGATCGTGAAGAGGGTGTGGATGACGTCTTGGAGCTGGTCGGCCGCCGCGGCGACGACGCGCTGCTCGGTGTGGCCGATCGTCGTCACGCCGATGCCGGCGCCGAAGTCCACGAACTGGTTGCCGTCGACGTCGACGAGGATCGCGCCGTTCGCGCGCTCGATGTAGACGGGCAGCGCCGAGGAGACGCCGGAGGAGACGACCTTCGATCGTCGGGCCTGCAGCTCCTGCGATTTCGGACCGGGGATGGCGGTCACGATCTTGCGCTCCTGCGGCACGGTGTAGACCGGGGCGGCGGCTGTCTGGGCGTCGATGCGGGTATCAGTCATGGTTCCTCCACCTTATCGCCGTGCAGTCACCGGCATCGGGCAGAATCGGATGGCGCGACCACGTGCACGATCGGAGGAACGATGCTCGGCGAACACCACTACGAGATCGAGGTCGAGTGGCTGGGCGATCGCGGCACGGGCACCTCGGGATATCGCGCCTACGGCCGTCAGCACGTCGTCCGTGCGCCGGGCAAGCTGCACGAGATCGCCGGGTCGAGCGACCGCACCTTCCACGGTGATCGCGATCGGTGGAACCCCGAGGAGCTCCTGCTCGCAGCGCTCAGCCAGTGCCACATGCTCTCGTACCTCCACGTCGCGACGAACCACGGCGTCGTCGTGCGCGGCTACGCCGACCGTCCGACCGGGCACATGCGGGAGGACGGGAAGGGCGGCGGCGCGTTCGTCGAGGTGGTGCTGCGGCCGCAGATCGAGGTCGCGGATGCCTCGATGAGCGAGCTCGCCGTCGCGCTGCACGCCGAGGCATCCGAGAAGTGCTTCATCGCGGCCTCGGTCGCCTTCCCGGTGCATCACGAACCGGTCGTGACCGTCAGTCGGCGCTGAGTCGCACCGGCGGCACCGCCGGCAGCGTCGCCTCGGGGATCGGGCACGCGTGGCCGCCGACGAGGCGGCTGCACGGTGGCAGGAACCCGGGGTAGCGCTCGGCCTGCGGGTCGCCGAACCAGCGGTGCCAGAGCCGCCAGAAGTTCAGGTTGCCGAACGCGGAGCAGCCGTCGCCCACCTCGGGGTCGGCCACGGCCGCAGGGTTCGGCTGGTAGGGCGTGTAGTTGTACAGGTTCGCCGTGGCCTGGTTCGCGATGGCGACGGATGACGCGCCGCACGCGGCATCCGGATGGAACCCCACGTCGACCGCGCCGATGCGGTACGCGCGGTCGGGCTGTTCCGTGTACTGCCGGAACTGCCAGGCGGCGTTGTAGACCTGATTGAAGAAGCCGAAGTACTTCGCGTCGCAGTCGGCCGTGTCGGGGCAGCCGTAGCCCGTGGCGCGGAGGTAGCCCGACTCGCTCGGCCGAGTGAGCAGCGACTGCTCCTTCTGGAGCAGCACGAGCAGCGTCTTCGGGCTCACGCCGCACGCTGCGGCGACCTTCGACACGATGCGGCTCGCCCGTTCGCGGATGCCGCCGCGATACTCGGCGCAGTGGCCGGGGCCGGCGGCCGCCTGGGTCGTGGTGCTCTGCATGAAGTCGGCGAGGCACGGCACCCGGTCTGCCGGGCGGCAGTCGAGCCCCTCGAAGAACTCCTGGATCTCGTCCTCGCTCATCGCTCCGCTGTCGTAGAACGAGTCGTCGCTCACGATGTACCCGGGATCGAACTCGGTGGCGGGCGGAATCGGCAGGTCGACGACCTCGGCCGCCGCGACGCTTCCGGCGGCGGCTCGCCGCACGTCGACCGGGCCGGCGCACGCCGCGAACACGAGCACGACGGCGACGGTCGCGGCGACGGTCGCGGTGACGCGGCGGAGGATCGAGGCGGGGCGCATCGGACTGACGATACCGGGGTGAGACGGGGAGCGGCTGGGAATCCGGTCAGATCCGCTCGCGCGGCACGACCCGATCGGCGAGCTTGGCGAGGGCGCCCTGCGGCGGCGTCTCGTTGTAGACGCCCGCGAGTTCCTGCTCGCTGAGCGCGTGGATCGCGGCCATGATCTCGTCGGTCGCCGCGCGGCGGGCACGGCCCGAGGTCGCCTGGCCGTGGCGGCTGAGGTCGAGCGGTTCGCCGAAGCGAACGGTGACGGGGCGCACACGGGGCAGCTTCGCCCCGACCGGCTGGATCTCCTCCGTGCCGATGAGGCCGACGGGAACGACCTGTGCGCCGGTCGTCAGCGCGAGCCATGCCACGCCGGTGCGGCCGCGGTAGAGCCGGCCGTCGAGCGAGCGGGTGCCCTCGGGATAGAGGGCGAAGGCGTTGCCGGCGTCGAGGATGCGGCGGCCGGCGTCGAGGGCCTCCTGCGCCTGCGAACCGGCACCGCGTTCGACCGCGACCGCGCCGATCGCGCCGAAGAAGGTGCGCGAGACCCAGCCGGAGAAGCCAGTGCCGGTGAAGTACGTCGACTTCGCGAGGAACTGCACGGGTCGCGGCGACGCGAGCGGGATCACGATGCTGTCGACGAACGAGAGGTGGTTCGAGGCGAGGATGACCGGGCCCTGCATCGGCACGTGCTCGGCCCCGGTGATCGTCGGCCGGTACACGAGCCGCACGAGCGGGCGGAGGAATCCGCGCACGATCCGGTAGAGCGGACCCTGTCGCACCGGCGCCGGCGCAGCCTCGCCATCGGGGACCTGGGCGGGAAGTGCAGCGCCTCCACGGACGGGGGCGGGCACGGCATCGCCTTCGATCTCTGTCACCGTTCGACCCTACGGGCGGGGACATGCACGCCACGGCATATCGGATTCACCCGCGCGTCGCCCATCGGCGTGGAGGACTGCGGCGCCGGTGCGGGAAGATGGTGGCATGGACGTCGCGGCCGAAGGCGAGCTCATCGAGCTCGAGGCCTCCGGCGTGCGCGTCGTGGTGGTGATGCGCGGGCGCCGTGGTCCGGCAGCCGACACGGTCCTCCGCGGACTGCTCGCGCACGCGACGGGCGTGCCCGCCGACGACGTCGAACTCGTGCACGCCTGCGCCGAGTGCGGGGCGCGGCACGGTCGGCCGTCGGTCGCCTATCCGCTCACCCCGTCGGGCGCCACGTGGTACGCCGATGTCGCCGTGTTCGGCGACGCGGTCGTGGGTGCGGCGGCCACGAGGCATCCGGTGGGCGTCGGCATCGAATCGGCCGCGCTCGAGTCGGGCGCCGTCATCGACGAGGCGGCGTTCCACGCGAGCGAGCGGGCCGCGCTCGACCGGTTCGATCCGCCGGCACGGGCGATCGCCCGCGCCACGCTGTGGGCGCGCAAGTCCGCGCTGCTGCGCGCCGTCGGGCACACCGAGTTCATCGAACCGTCGCGGTTGGCCCTCACGATGCCGAGCGACGACGGCGGGATCGGCCGCATCGAGGTGAGCCCGCCCGAGTTCGGTTCCGGATGGCGCGGCATCCGCTTCCACGACGTCGACGTGCCCGGGAACCGCGCGGCGACCGTGGCCGTGCTCACCTGACGCAGGGCCCCCCGCTCACCTACAGTGGGGACGTGCGCTCCGTCATCATCCTCGGCTCATCCGGTTCGATCGGCACCCAGGCCCTCGACGTCATCCGGGCGAACCCGCGTCGCTTCGACGTCGTGGGTCTCGCGGTCGGGTCCAATCGCGCGCTCCTCGACGCGCAGGCCGCGGAGTTCTCGGTCGAGCACACGGCGGTCGGCATCGAGGAGGCCGAGCAGCTCGTGCGCGACGTCGACGCCGACGTCGTGCTGAACGGCATCACCGGTTCCGTCGGCCTCGGGCCGACCCTCGCGACGCTCGAACGGGGCACGACCCTCGCGCTCGCCAACAAGGAGTCGCTCATCGTGGGCGGCGATCTCGTGACCCGGCTCGCCGAACCCGGCCAGATCGTGCCCGTCGACTCGGAGCACTCGGCGATCGCGCAGGCATTGCGTTCGGGCACCGACGACGAGGTGCGCCGGCTCGTGCTCACCGCCTCGGGCGGCCCGTTCCGAGGCCGTCGACGCGACGAGCTCACCGCGGTCACCCCCGCCGAGGCGCTCGCGCACCCCACGTGGGACATGGGCCTCGTCGTGACGACCAACTCGGCGACGCTCGTCAACAAGGGACTCGAGGTGATCGAGGCGCACCTGCTCTTCGACGTCGAGTACGACCGCATCGACGTCGTCGTGCACCCGCAGTCGATCGTGCACTCGATGGTCGAGTTCGTCGACGGCTCGACGATCGCACAGGCCTCGCCGCCCGACATGCGCCTGCCGATCTCGCTCGGCCTCGACTGGCCGAACCGGGTCGCCGCCGTCGGCGCCCCACTCGACTGGACGCGTGCGCAGGAGTGGACGTTCGAACCGCTCGACGGCGAGGCGTTCCCCGCGGTCGCGCTCGCCAAGCAGGTCGGTCGCGCCGGCGGCGAGTACCCCGCCGTCTTCAACGCCGCCAACGAGGAGGCGGTCGCGGCGTTCCACGCGGGGCGCATCGGCTTCCTCGACATCGTCGACACCGTGCGCGACGTCGTCGAGCACCACGAGGCATCCGACGCCGCGCTCTCCGTCGGCTCGCTCGCCGAGGCGGAGCGCAGCGCCCGGCGCGCAGCGGAGACCCGCATCGCCCGCGTCGCGGGCTGAGGCCGGCGGCTGAGGCCTGCGGCCGGGTCGGCCGGGCGCCCAGTCGCCGCTCGCCGAGCTCACAGCGGACCGCCAGCGCACTCGAAGCCGGCGGCGCTACGCTTGCTGCCGTGGATTCCGTGCTCGCCTTCATCATCGGCGTCGTCATCATCGTGATCGGCCTCGCCGTGTCGATCGGCCTGCACGAGATCGGACACCTGGTTCCGGCGAAGATCTTCAGCGTGAAGGTCACCCAGTACATGATCGGCTTCGGCCCGACCATCTGGTCGCGCAAGAAGGGCGAGACCGAGTACGGGGTCAAGGCCATTCCGCTCGGCGGCTACATCTCGATGATCGGCATGTTCCCGCCCGCCAAGGGCGAACGCGTGCACGCCGACAGCACCGGCTTCTTCCGCGGCCTCGTGCAGGACGCGCGCGATTCGAGCACCGAGTCGATCACGCCCGGCGACGAGCACCGCGCGTTCTACCTGCTGCCGGTGTGGAAGCGCATCATCGTCATGTTCGGCGGTCCGTTCATGAACCTCCTCCTCGCGGTCGTGCTCTTCGGCGTGCTGCTCATGGGGTTCGGCGTCGCGCAGTCCTCGACGACCGTCGGATCGGTCTCGGCGTGCGCGCTGCCCGCGACGAGTGAGCGCCAGACCTGCGAGTCCGGCGATCCCGCGGCACCGGGCGCCGCGGCCGGCATCGAGCCGGGCGACCGCATCGTCTCGGTCGACGGCGAGCCGATCGAGTCGTGGAACGAGTCGACCGCGATCATCCGAGCGCACCCCGACACCCCCATCGCGTTCGTCGTCGAACGCGACGGCGAGACCGTCGAGCTCGAGGTCACGCCGATGCTCAGCGAGCGCTACGTGATCGACGACAAGGGCCAGATCGCGACGGATGCCTCGGGCACGCAGCTGACCGAATCCGCCGGGTTCGTCGGCATCGGCCCCGCGACCGAGATCGTGCAGCAGCCCGCGACCGCCGTGCTGCCCGCCGTCGGCGAGAACGTGGCCGGTGTCGCCGGAATCATCCTGAACCTGCCGCAGCGCATCGTCGATGTCGCCAACGCCGCGTTCGGGCCCGAGGAGCGCGACCCGAACGGCCCGATGTCGGTCGTCGGCGTCGGCCGCCTCGCGGGCGAGATCGCGACGATCGACGAGATCCCGATCGCCTCGAAGGCCGCCACGATGATCGGCATCCTCGGATCGCTGAACATCGCGCTCTTCGTCTTCAACCTCATCCCGCTGCTGCCGCTCGACGGCGGGCACATCGCGGGGGCGCTCTGGGAGGGCATCCGTCGCGGGTTCGCCAAGCTCTTCCGACGCCCGGATCCGGGGCCCGTCGACCTCGCGAAGCTCATGCCCGTGACCCTCGTCGTGGTCGTGATCTTCGGTGCGATGAGCGCGCTCCTCATCTACGCCGACATCGTCAAGCCGGTGCAGCTCTTCTGACCGAGCCCCTGATCGCCCGCGCCGCGGCACGCCTCCGCTCGTACTCCCCTCGGAGTAGCGAGTGAGTCACCGTGGGGCCGATTCGCGCGGGCGGCGCCGGCGATACGATCTGGGAATGCCCGTGCCCCAGTGGGACGGTCGCTCCGAACGATTCCGGCCGCCGCCGGCATTCGTGCTGTTCGCGCCCGTCGTCATCAGCCTCCTCGTGCAGGTGCCCGCCGCGATCGGCATCGCCGCGTGGACCGACGTCGGGTGGGCTGCGGGCGTCACCCAGGTCGCGCTCGCCGCAGCCGGCCCGCTGGCGCTGCTCGGTTCGCGGCGATTCCCCGGCCCGACGGTCGCGGTGGTCGCCGCCGCCGCGCTCGCCGATCTCGCGCTGACACCCGATCTCGGCCCGCCGTACATCGCCGTGGCGTTCGCGATCGTGCTCGCCGTCGCGCGCGGCGCCGTCGTCTGGGCGGTCTCCTCGATCGTCGTCGCCTGGGTCGCGGCGATCGCGCTCGGGTCGGTGCTCGGCCTGTCGTGGCATCCGTTCCGCATCGCGTTCACGACCCTCGCGCTCGCCGTGTGCTTCGGCATCGGCTGGTTCGTGCGCGTGCGTCGCGCGCGCGCGTCGGCGTTCCGCGCCGAGGCGATGCGTCGCCGCCAGAGCGCCGAGGAGCGCGAGCGCGTGCGCATCGCCCGCGAACTGCACGACGTCATCGGCCATGCCCTCTCGCAGATCAACGTGCAGGCGAGCGTCGGCCTGCACCTGATGGACCGCGACCCCGAGCAGGCCCGCACGGCGCTCGGCAGCATCAAGGAGACCTCGAAGTCGGCGCTCGACGAGGTGCGCACCGTGCTCGGCGTCATCCGCGACGGCGAGGCGCCGCTCGTGCCGCAGGCGGAGCTCGCCGAGCTCCCGAGGCTCGTCCGCGGCATCCGCTCGCCGGATCTCGAGGCGCGCCTCGTCGACCGGCTCGCGGAGGCGCCGAGGCGAGCCGTGCAGTTCGCGGGCTACCGCATCGCGCAGGAGGCGCTCACGAACGTCGTTCGTCATGCCGGCGCGACCGAGGCCGTCGTGACCGTCGAGCGATCGGGCGACGAGTTCGTGCTCACGATCGATGACGACGGCAGCGGCCCGGGCGGTGCCGGTCGCGGAGGCCTCGGAGCCCCCGGCGAATTCGGCGAGACGTCCGCGGATCTCGGCGAGGGCAGCGGCATCCTCGGCATGCGCGAGCGCGCCGCGCTCCTCGGCGGCTCCGTCGAGCTCGGCGCCTCGCCGCTCGGCGGTACGCGCGTGACCGCGCGCCTCCCGTGGGGAGGCGTGGCATGATCCGCGTCGCGCTCGCCGACGACCAGGTGCTCGTGCGCGCCGGCTTCCGTGCGCTGCTCGCGGCCGAGGACGACGTCGAGGTCGTGGGGGAGGCGTCGACCGGCACCGAACTGCTCGAGCTCGTGCGCCGAGAGCCGGTCGACGTCGTGCTCATGGACATCCGCATGCCCGACGGCGACGGCCTCTGGGCGACCGAGCAGATCGCCGCCGCCCCGGAGCTCGCGGGCGTGCACGTCGTGATCGTCACGACCTTCGAGCTCGACGAGTACGTCGCGAGGGCCGTGCGGGCCGGGGCGAGCGGATTCCTCGTGAAGGACACCGAACCCGTCGACCTCATCCGCGCGGTGCGGGTCGTCGCGAGCGGCGACGCGCTGCTCTCGCCCGGTGTGACCAAGCGACTCCTCGAGCGCATGTCGATCGGCCTCCGCGACGCTCCCGACGAGGGCCGGCTCGCGGCGCTGACCGAGCGCGAGCGCGAGGTGCTCCGCCTCGTGGGGCTCGGCCTCACGAACGACGAGATCGCCGAGCGACTCGTGCTGAGCCCGCTGACCGCGAAGACGCACGTCTCGCGCATCATGTCGAAGCTCGCGGCGCGCGACCGCGTGCACCTCGTGGTCGTCGCCTACGAGTCGGGGCTCGTGGCCCCCGGCTGGCAGTAGCCGCGGTGCGCCCGACTGCTCCCGGGGGAGCAGTCGAAGTGACTCCGCCAGGCGGATTCGCGGATGCCGCCGTGTCGCGAGACTCGAAATCGACGGCCTGAACCGCAGGCCGCACGATCAAGGGAAACATCATGCTCGCCACCCTCGCCACCACCGCGGTGGTCACTCACGCCGGCCCATGGGCGGCCGGGTTCGGATGGGTCTTCTTCCTCATCCCGATCTTCTGGTTCCTCGTCATCGGCCTGATCATCTTCCTCGTCACGCGGAGCCGTCGCCGCTACTGGGCGCACGGCGGACCCGACGGGTCGTACGGGCCGCCCTGGATGCGCTCGGGCAGCGCCGAGTCGACCCTCGCCGAGCGCTTCGCCAAGGGCGACATCGACGAGACCGAGTACCGGGCCCGGCTCGAGGTGCTTCGCGCCAACCGGCCGAACGCCTCGTAGGTCGCGGTACCCGAGCGGCGGATGCCGCGGCATCCGC
>NZ_JBHURI010000027.1:0-49698 GCF_042673425.1 Agromyces sp. NPDC056965
CGCCTGGATCAGGCGGGGCCATCGGAAACTCGCGCGGGTCAGGCCGCGGTGGCAGGACCCGGAGTCGGCTCGTCGTCGGCGACCCAGAGCTCGTCGTCGGCCCGGAAGGTCTGCCAGACGGCGTAGGCGACGCCCGCGGCGGCGATGATTCCCGCGCCGATCGCGAGGTAGGTGCCGAAGCCCGGGCCGCTCTTCTCCTTGACGACCACGGCCGCTCGAGGCGAGACGCGCTCGAGAGCGCGGCGCACACGGGCGTCGTTGGCGATGTCGCCGATCGAGAGCACCGAACCGAGCGCGTTGCCGACCGTGCGTTCCATGGTGTCACCGGCCACGCGCGCGACGGTGCCGGCCCGCTGGACGTTGGGACGGACATAGCTGTCGTACCCCGTGCGAACGCGTGGCACGACCTCTTCGCGCGTGAGGTGGCCGAGTTGACGGCTGGCCTCACGGGCGACGGCGTTGGCGTGCTCGAGCACGTGCTGCTGGTTCTCCCAGAGTTCCCCAGCGTTGCTCTGCAGTCGCTTGAGTTCCTTCCGGCGCTTGCGTGACAGGCTCATCTCGACCTCCATCGATGTGCAGCGAACCACTCCATCTTGCCACCGAAACGGCTGGAAGCGAGGTGGGAGTCCGAATCCGGCATGCCGCTTGACGAATCCACCCGTGACAGAATATGAGGATGCCGATTCCTACCGCAGTCGCGACGCTCAACACCAACCACGGACCGATCAAGGTCGACCTCTACGGCGACCACGCCCCGAAGACGGTCAAGAACTTCGTCGGCCTCGCCACCGGCGAGATCGAATGGACCCACCCCGCCACCGGCGAGAAGTCCACCGCCCCGCTGTACGACGGCGTCATCTTCCACCGCATCATCCCCGGCTTCATGATCCAGGGCGGCGACCCGCTCGGTCAGGGCGTCGGCGGCCCCGGCTACCAGTTCGACGACGAGATCAACTCCGAGCTCGACTTCACCGAGCCGTACGTGCTCGCGATGGCCAACGCCGGCATCCAGATGGGCCGCGGCACCAACGGCTCGCAGTTCTTCATCACCGTCGGCCCCACCACGTGGCTGCAGGGCAAGCACTCCATCTTCGGCAAGGTGACCGACGCCGCGAGCCAGGCCGTCGTCGACAAGCTCGCCGCCGTGGCGACCGACGGTCGCGACAAGCCGCTCGAGGACATCGTCATCGAGAGCATCACCGTCGAGCAGGTCTGACCCGCAGGTGAGCGACTCGGGGCCTGATCGGGCGAACTTCTGTTACCGGCATCCCGATCGGCAGAGCTACATCCTCTGCCAACGGTGCGGGCGCACGATCTGCCCCGAGTGTCAGACCCAGGCCCCGGTCGGGGTCATCTGCCCCGAGTGCATGCGCGAGCAGCGCGCGAGCGCGCCGCGCACCAAGCCGGCCGTGCTGACGCGCGTGCGCTCGGCGGCCGGCCGCGGTGCACCCGTGGTCACGTATGCCCTCATCGGCATCTCCGTCGCGGTGTACCTCCTGCAGCTGATTCCGGGCCTCGCCGTCACGAACGCGATCCGCTACGCGGGCGTCTACTCCCACCCGGGCCTGCTCGAGCCGTGGCGCATGATGACGTCGGTGTTCGCGCACGGCAGCATCCTGCACCTGCTGCTCAACATGTACACCCTGTGGATCTTCGGCCAACTGCTCGAAGGTCTGCTCGGCCGGTGGCGCTATCTCGCGCTCTACCTCCTGGCCGGATTCGCCGGCTCGGTGGGCGTGCTCTGGCTCGCACCGCCGAACGTGCCGGTCGTCGGGGCATCCGGTGCCATCTTCGGTCTCATGGGTGCGTTCCTCGTCATCCAGCGCCGGCTCGGCGGGCAGGCGACGCAGTTGTTCGTGCTGCTCGGCATCAACCTCGTCATCGGCTTCATCCCCGGCATGAACGTCGCCTGGCAGGCGCACCTCGGCGGTCTCGCCGCCGGCGCGCTCATCGGCTTCATCCTGGTCGAGACGCGCAAGCGGTCGCAGCAGCGCCTGCAGCTCTGGCTGCTGATCGCGGTGGGCGCCGTGCTCGTGCTGCTGAGCCTGCGCTACATCTTCTTCCCGATCGTCTGACGTTCTTCCCGATCGTCTGACGCCGTTCGAAGTTATCCACAGCGCTCTCCACAGCTGGGGAGAGTTACACCCGTGTAATTGTCGTCATTACGGGGGACACGGGCTCACCGAGTTCTCCACACCCTGTGGAGAACTCTGCATCGCAGCGGCACGTGCAACCGCGAACGGCGGGTACGACGAGAGGGGCGGATGCCGCAGCATCCGCCCCTCTCGTGTGTCTGTCGCGCCGGCTAACGCCAGCGTGTGGTCATGAGGAAGCCGATGAAGGCGATGCCGAAGCCGATGAGGATGTTCCACGAGCCGAGATCGGCGATCGGGAACGCGCCCTGGCTCACGTAGAACACGATGATCCAGGCGAGCCCGACGAGCATGAAGCCGAACATGACGGGCTTGAACCACACCGGGTTCGGAGCCTCTTCGCCGCTCGCCTGTTCTGCGCGCGCGGGCTTCGATGATTTCGTACGTGCCATGCGGGTGATTCTAGCCGAGGGAAGGCCTGCAGACACATTCGGTTCCCTGCTCGGCGGGCTAGAATCGCCCTCATGTCCGAGTCCCAGGCCGATGCGCAACGCGCACGCCGCTCCTCGGACGGTCGTCGCCCTCGAGTCAGCGTCGTCGGCGTGCTCGGGGAGCTGCTGCTCACCGCGGGCGTGCTGATCCTCCTGTTCCTCGGATGGCAGCTCTGGTGGAACGACGCCATCATGGCCGGTCAGCAGTCCTCCGCGGCATCCGAGCTCAGCAGTGAATGGCAGGCGCAGGCTCGCGCGACGCAGGGAACCACCCCTCCGCCCGACCCGGCCGACTACGGCGACCCCGTCGTCGACACGAGCGAGTACGCCAACGGCGACGCGTTCGCGGTCATGTACGTGCCCCGCTTCGGTGAGGACTCGCAGCGCAACATCGCCGAGGGGTACGGGCTCGACGTGCTCAACAGCTTCGACCTCGGCGTCGGGCACTACCCGCAGACGCAGCGACCCGGAGAGGTCGGCAACTTCGCGATCGCGTCGCACCGCAGCGCCTACGGCGGAGGCATGCACGAGATCGAGCAACTGCAGCTCGGCGATGCGATCTACATCCAGACGAAGGACGGCTGGTTCACCTACCGCTTCCGCGACTTCGAGTACGTGACCCCGCAGACGGTCGACGTGCTGGCGCCGGTACCGCACCACCCCGACCTCGCACCGACCGACCGCATCGTCACGCTCACGAGCTGCAATCCGTTGTACTCGACGGCCGAACGCATCATCGCCTACGGCGTGCTCGAGTCCTGGCAGCCGGCCGCGGCCGGCGCTCCTGCCGAGATCGCGCCGATCGTCGCAACCTGGGGGAGCTGAGAGATGTACGGTGCACTCTGGCGGGTGCTGCCCGGCCCCGTGTGGCTGCGCATCATCCTCGTGCTGCTGCTCGTCGCAGCGGCCGTCTTCGCCCTCTTCACGTGGGTGTTCCCATGGGTCGACGGCGTCCTGAACCCGATCAACGTCACGGTGGAGTGAACTGACATGCAACGACCCTCGACACGTGTGCTCGTCGTCGACAACTACGACAGCTTCGTCTACACGTTGAACGGGTACCTGCAGGAGCTCGGTGCCGAGACCGACGTCGTGCGCAACGACTCGTTCGACGTCGCCGACGTGCCCTCGCGCATCGCCGAGTACGATGCCGTGCTCATCTCACCCGGGCCGGGCAAGCCCTCGGATGCCGGCGTGTCGATCCCGATCGTCGAGGCCGCCCTCGCCTCGGGGCAGCCGATCCTCGGCGTGTGCCTCGGCCACCAGGCGATCGCCGAGGCGTTCGGCGCGGTCGTCACGAACGCCGAAGAGCTCATGCACGGCAAGACCTCGCTCATCACCCACGACGGCAGCGACTTCTACGAGGGAGTACCGCAGCCGTTCACGGCGACGCGCTATCACTCGCTCGCGGTCGTCGACGGCACCGTGCCCGACGAACTCGTCGTGACGAGTCGTACCCAGGGCGGGGTCATCATGGGCGTGCGCCACGAGAGCGCCCCCATCTTCGGGGTGCAGTTCCATCCCGAGTCGGTGCTGACCGAGGGCGGCTACCGCATGCTCGGCAACTGGCTCGCGGTCGCGGGGCTGCCCGAGGCGCGCGAACGCGCGGTCGGCCTCAGCCCGCTCGTGCGGGCGACGGCGAGCTGACCGGTCTGTCGTCAACCCGCGCAGTAGGTGAGTTCGACCGTGGAGTGCTGGGGCACGTCTCCGGGCGCCAGGGACTGCCTCGTGACCGGGGAGCCGGGCTCGGCCTTGCATGAGGCATCGGGCTTGGGCACGGCCGTGAGCTGCAGGTTCTCCGCCGCGAGATACGAGGTCGCCGCTTCGAGTGTCTGACCGGTCACGTCGGTGAGCGTGACCATGCCGCTCGAGATGCGGAAGTCGACCGTAGTGCCGAGCTCCGCCGATGCGCCGGCCTCGGGGGTGGTGCCGAGAACGGTGTCACCCGGAACCGTCGGTGACGACTCGCGGGTCTCGACGCCGGGCACGAGGCCGAGTGCGGTGAGATCGGCTTTCGCCTGCTCGAGGGTCTTGTTCCGGAGGTCGGGTATGGCGACCGCCTGCCTGCCCGTCGAGACGAACACGGTCACAGCGGTGCCGTTGTCGACGATCTCGTGCGCGGGCGGGTCGGTGTTGATCACCTCACCCGCCGGCACGGTGTCGTCGGACTTGTCGACTCGGGTCGCCGGCAGCCCCAACTCCTGCAGCGCGTCGACCGCTTCCTCGTAGGTGCTCCCGGTGAGTACGGGGATCTCCCTGACGTTCGATGGCAGGTCGGCACTCGGCTCCAGGTTGAAGGCCCAGTACATCACGGCGATGACGATGACGATCACGCCGATGATGCCCGACCAGATCCAGATCGCCGGCGGGCGTCGCTGGGTCCTCGTCATCGTCTCGTCTTCGGCGAGCTGGCGCAGGGCCAGTTCGGAGCTCGAGAGCGAACCGGTGGGTGCCCCGAAGAGCATCGTGGCCTGATCGGGTTCGCGGTGCACCGGCACGCGACCGGCTGCGGCGGTGTCGACGTCGGTGCGGAACTCGGCTGCCGTCTGATAGCGCTGGTCACGGTTCTTCGCGAGGGCGTGCATCACGACGGAGTCGAGGGCCGGTGAGACCTTCGGGTTGATCACGCTCGGCTTGACCGGGCGCTCGCTGACGTGCTGGTAGGCCACCGCGACCGGGGTGTCGCCGCGGAACGGCGGGCGACCGGTGAGCATCTCGAAGAGCACTACGCCGGTCGAGTACAGGTCGGTGCGGGCATCGACGGTCTCGCCCTTCGCCTGTTCGGGCGAGAAGTACGACGCGGTGCCGAGGATCGCCGTGGTCTGCGCCACGGTCGTCGAGGAATCGGAGACGGCACGCGCGATGCCGAAGTCCATGACCTTCACCTGGCCGGTGGTCGTGATCATGATGTTGCCGGGCTTGATGTCGCGGTGCACGACTCCCGCTCGGTGCGAGTACTCGAGTGCGGTCAACACGCCGTCGATGACGCGCACCGCGGCGGATGCCTCGAGCGGCCCGTCGTGGATGATGTCCTTCAGCAGGCGCCCCTCGACGAACTCCATGACGATGAACGGCAGCTGCACCTCTTGCCCCGCAGCGTCGACGACCGTCTCTTCACCGGCGTCGAAGACGCGCACGATCGTCGGATGCGCCATGCGAGCGGCCGACTGCGCCTCCTGACGGAAGCGCATGCGGAACGCGGGGTCGGTCGCGAGCTGCGGCTTCAGCAGCTTGATCGCGACCTGGCGCCCCAACCGGGTGTCCGTGCCGACGTGGACGTCGGACATGCCGCCGCGCCCGATGAGAGCGCCGACGCGGTATCGACCCGCGAGCACTCGTCCTTCATCGTTCACCGTGCAGCTCCATGCCCTTTCTCGTGTCCCGCAGCTCGGGTCAGTTGTCGACCTTGACCGTGAGCGCCGGCGACGCCGGCGAGCTCACCGGACCGCAGAAGTACAGGAACGTCACCTGGAACTCCTGCTGACCAGCCATCACCTGCGCGTTCGTCGTTCCCGCCGAAACCGGACCTGGTGCCGTCGCATCGCCCGTGACCTGGACCGAGTAGCCGGTCAGTTCCTGCCCCGCGGGGCACTGCTGCGCGGTCCACGAGATGGTGACCGGCACCTTCGCGTTGACGTCGGACGACGGCGTGAACGGGTTCGGGTTCGCGGTCGGCGCAGAGGTCGGCGCACTCGGCGTCTCAGGGGAGGCGTAGTACGTGATCGTCACCTCGGAGCCGATCTTCATGTTGCCCGTCGGGTTGACGTCGTAGACGCGGCCCGCCTCGTCGCCCGTTGCAGCGGGGTTGCCCTCGACGGCGTTCGCGACCATGCCGAGACCCTCGAGCTTCGCGCGAGCCTCATCGACCGTGAGGCCGAGGTAGTCCTCGCGGTTGACCTGCGCGTTCGTGGGCGCCTCGGTGGTGGGCGGCGGCGGCGGAGTCGTGGCCGTCTTCGACGGTGCCGTCGACGGTGCCGTGGACGGCGCCTCCTTCTCTCCGCCGTTGAGCGCGAGCGCGATGATCGTGCCGATCAGCACGATCGCGAGCAACGCGATGAGCACGATGAGCGGCCACGTCCACGGACTGCGCTTCTTCTTCTCCTCCTCGACGGGCTCCTCGCCGTCGAGCGGCGCACCAGCGGCCGACGGCAGCACCGTCGTCGCCGCGGTGGCACCGGCCGTGGGCATGAGCATCGTCGCGGCGGTGGCTCCGGCGGCGCCGAGCACGGCGGGCACGGCTGCTGCTGCGGCCTGCACGTCGCCCCGGCGAAGGGCCGTCGCGGCACGCGCGAGGTGCGCGGCGGACTGCGGCCGATCGGCGGGGTTCTTCGCGATGCATCCGTAGACCAGGTTGCGCACCGGCTCGGAGACCGTGACGGGCAGGTCGGGCGGCGTCTCGTTGATCTGCGCCATCGCGATCGCGACCTGCGACTCGCCGGTGAACGGGCGACGGCCGGCGAGGGCCTCGTAGGCCACGATGCCGAGCGAGTAGATGTCGGTGGTCGGCGAGGCCGGGTGACCCGAAGCCTGCTCGGGCGAGAGGTACTGCACCGTGCCCATGACCTGGCCGGTGGCCGTCAGCGGCACCTGGTCGGCGATGCGCGCGATGCCGAAGTCGGTGATCTTGACGCGCCCGTCGGGCGTGATCAGAAGGTTGCCGGGCTTGATGTCGCGGTGCACGAGGCCCGCGGCATGCGCGGCCTGCAGCGCAGCGGCCGTCTGCGCGACGATGTCGAGCACCTTGTCGGTCGAGAGCACGTGCTCCCGCTCGAGGATCGTCGACAGGGCCTCGCCGGGGACGAGCTCCATGACGAGGTAGGCGCTGCCGTCTTCCTCACCGTAGTCGAAGACGTTCGCGATGCCTTCGTGGTTGACGAGTGCGGCGTGACGGGCTTCGGCGCGGAAGCGCTCGAGGAAGCCCGGGTCGCCCAGGTACTCGTCTTTCAGGATCTTGATCGCGACCTGTCGGCCGATGACGAGGTCTGTGGCCTGCCACACCTCGCCCATCCCGCCGATCGCGATGCGGGATTGCAGTTCGTAGCGCCCTCCGAAGGTGAGCCCTGCGCTCGGTCTCATTTGTTCAGCACCGCCTCTAGTACCTGCTTTGCGATGGGTGCGGCGATGAGATTGCCGTACCCCTCCTGGCCAAGTCCCCCGCCATCCTCAACGAGTACCGTGATTGCATACTGAGGATTGTCGGCGGGGGCAAAACCGGTGAACCAGAGAGTGTAGGGGTCACTCTCTCCGTTCTCCGCTGTACCCGTTTTACCGGCCACGCTGACGCCGTCTATTCTTGCATTACTCGCGGCCCCGTTCTCGACGCCGTTGACCATCATGCCGACCATCGTGTTCGCCGTCTCCTCGCTGATCGCTCGGCCGAACTCCTTGGCCTCGAACTCCTGCAGCGGCGTGAAGTCGGGCGCCGTGATCTGGTCGACGAGATTCGGGTTCATCACGATGCCGCCATTGGCGATCGCGGCCGACACCATCGCCATCTGCATGGGCGTCGCGCGGACCTCGTACTGGCCGAACGCCGTCAGCGCCGTCTGCGCGTCGTCGAGCGCACGCGGGTAGACGCTCGCCTCGGTGATCGTCGGGATCAGGAACTCGTCGTTGAAACCGAACTTCTCGGCCTGCTCGCGGATCGCGGCGTCGCCGAGCTCGATGCCGAGTTCGGCGAACGGGATGTTGCACGAGAGCCGCAGGGCGGTCGCGATGCTGACGGTCTCGCCGCCGCCGCAGTTGCCGCCCTCGGTGTTGCGCACGACGGAGTCGGTGCCGGGCAGCGTGAAGGAGGACGGGTTCGGCAGCTGGCTCTCGGGCGTGTACTTGCCCGACTCGAGTGCCGCGGCGACGGTCACGAGCTTGAACACCGATCCGGGCGGGTTCATGTCGCCGCCCGTCGCACGGTTGAAGAGCGGGTCGGCGGGGTCGGCGAGGAGCCCGTCGTAGGTCGCCGTGACCTCGGCCGAGTTGTGCACCGCGAGCGTGTTCGGGTCGAACGTGGGCTTCGTCACCATCGCGAGGATGCGACCCGTGGACGGCTCGGTCACGATGACCGCGCCCGTGTAGTCCCCGAGTGCGTCCCACGCGGCCTGCTGCGCGACCGGGTCGATCGCGACCTCGACGGAGGCGCCCATCGGGTCCTGCCCTGAGATGAGGCGATTGAGCGAGTCGAAGAACTGGCTCGACGACTGGCCGCTCAGGTAGTCGTTGAGCGAGCGCTCGAGCCCCGTCGCCTCTCCGTTGACGGGGAGGTATCCGGTGATCGGCGCGTAGAGGGGGCCGTTCGCGTACACGCGCTGGAACTTGTAGTCGTCGTCGGACGGCTGCGAGTACGCGATCGGTTCACCGCCGACGAGGATCGGGCCGCGTTCGATCGAGTAGCTCTCGTAGAGCGTGCGGGAGTTGCGCGGGTCGGCGGCGAGGGCATCGGCCTGCACGTACTGGATGATCGTCGACGAGACGAGCAGCGTCAGGAACATGAGGAACGCGACGATGGAGACGCGCTTGAGTTCTCGATTCATCCGTCGATCACCAGCCTCGGATGGTTGCGGACCGTGTCGGAGAGCCGCAGCAGCAACGCGACGATGATCCAGTTGGCCACGAGCGACGAACCACCCGCCGCGAGGAACGGGGTCGTGAGGCCGGTCAGGGGGATGACGCGGGTGACGCCGCCGACGACGATGAAGACCTGCAGCGCGACGACGAACGCGAGCCCGACGCCGAGCAGCTTGCCGAAGTCGTCCTGGCCGGCGAAGCCGATGCGGAAGCCGCGCGCGACGAAGAGCAGGTAGAGCGCGAGGATCGCGAAGACCCCCGCGAGACCGAGTTCCTCACCGAGGCTCGCGATGATGTAGTCGCTCTGCGGCACGGGCGTCAGGTCGGGTCGGCCCTGGCCCCAGCCGGTGCCGATCAACCCGCCGTTGGCGAGCCCGAAGAGGCCCTGCACGAGTTGGTAGCTGCCACCGACCTCGGCGTCGAAGCGCTCGGCGCTGAACGGGTCGAGCCAGTTCGCGAAGCGATTGCCGACGTAGTCGAGCGTCTGGCTCGCGATGATCGCGCCGCCGATGAAGAGGCTGAGCCCGAGCACGACCCACGAGAGCCGGCTCGTCGCGACGTAGAGCATGACGAGGAACAGGCCGAAGTAGAGGAGCGCCGTGCCGAGGTCGCGCTGGAAGACGATGACGGCCATCGACAGGGCCCACACGATGAGGAGCGGGCCCAGGTCGCGGGCACGCGGGAACTGCATGCCGAGGAACTTCGTGCCGACCATCGACAGGGAGTCGCGGTTGCGCACGAGGTAGCCCGCGAAGAACACGGCCAGCGCGATCTTCGCGATCTCGCCCGGCTGGAAGGTCGCGATGTCGCCGATCCCGATCCAGACCCGTGCCCCGTAGACCTCGCGCCCGAGGCCCGGCACGAGCGGGAGCAGCAGCAGGATGATCGCCAGGAGCCCGGCGAGGTAGGTGTAGCGGAACAGCACGCGGTGGTTGCGGATGACGAGCATCGTCGCGATCGCGCAGATGATCGCGATCGCGCTCCAGGCGATCTGCCTGACCGCGGCGCTCTCCCAACCGGCATCGCCCTCTGCGATGTCGATGCGGTAGATCATGGCGATGCCGAGGCCGTTCAGCACCGTCGCGATCGGCAGCAGGAACGGGTCGGCGTCGCGGGCCGTGAATCGCATCGTGACGTGCAGGCCGAACACGAGCAGCGAGAGTCCCGCTCCGAGCAGCACGAGCTGCGTGTCGACGCGGCCGAGCGCCCCGAGCTGTACGAGCACGATCGAGGAGGCGTTGATGAAGCACGCCACGACGAGCAGCCAGAACTCGAGGTTGCGGAGCTTCTGCGGGATGCGGATGCGCCGGATGCCCTCAGGCGGCGTGCCGGTGAGGGCCGGGGACTGGAGGTCACTCAACGGATTCCTCCAGGCGTTGCACGATGCGATAGGCCTCCGCGTACGAACCGGCGCTGATCGTCTGCTGGACGCGCTGCTGATCGTAGGTGCGGAGGTCGGCGACGTCGAGTTCGGTCTCGGTGTACAGCTCGTGCAGCGAGATCGGACCGAGGTTCTGCTGGATGCCCTGGTAGATGGCGACCCGTCCGTCGGACTCGCCGACGTAGAAGCGCGTCTGCGTCCACTGGTAGCCGAGTGCGAACGCCGCCACGATCGCCCCGATCAGCAGCACGATCCAGAAGCTCCACACCCAGCGGCGTCGGCGGCGGCGGCGCGCGTCCTCCTCGATGATCTCGTCGAAGTAGTCCTCGGAGTCCGGCTCGAAGTGCGTCTCCTGCACCGGGTGCGGACGGAAGGGCGTGAGTCGGATGCCGCGGGGTCGCACCGGCTCGGACGCCTGGCCGAACGCCGGCGGGGCCGCCGCGGAACCGACGATGAGCGGCGGGGTCGCCGGTGCCGGCGGTTCGCCGATGTCGAGGATCACGACGGTGACGTTGTCGGGAGCACCGCCGTCGAGGGAGGCCTTGACGAGTCGATCGGCGACCTGCTTGGCGCCGGCGTCGGCCGACATGAGCTCGTGGATGTCGTCGAAGGAGACGACGCCCGAGAGTCCGTCGGAGCAGAGCATCCAGCGGTCGCCGTCGCGGGTGTCGAGCACGAGCGCGTCGATCTCGGGCGAGGCCTCGACGTCGCCCAGCACGCGCATGAGCACCGATCGGCGGGGGTGCACCATGGCCTCTTCGGCGGTGATGCGGCCGGCGTCGACGAGTCGCTGCACGAACGTGTGGTCGGTGGAGATCTGGCTGAGCTCGCCCGAGCGCAGCAGGTAGATGCGGGAGTCGCCGATGTGCGAGATGACGACGCGGTCGCCGACGAGCAGTACGGCGCTGACCGTGGTGCCCATGCCCGTCAGTTCGGAGTGGTCGGCGACGGTCGCAGCGAGCTGGCGGTTCGCCGCGATCAGCGCGCCCTCGAGCGAGGCCGACGCCTCGGTCGTGTTCTCGTAGTCGACGTCGGCCTCGGCGATGCGCCGGGTGGCGATCGCGCTCGCGACGTCGCCGCCCGCGTGCCCGCCCATGCCGTCGGCAACGACGAACAGGCGGCGTCCGGCGTATCCGGAGTCCTGGTTGTTCGAGCGGATCCGTCCGACGTGCGAGACCGCAGCGCTCGCCTTGATGTTCGCCATGGCTACCGCCGCAGCTCGAACGTCGTCGCTCCGACCTTCACGGTGGCTCCGAGCGGGATCGGGGTGGGCACGGTCACTCGGGAGCCGTTGAGGAAGGTGCCGTTCGTCGAATCGAGGTCCTGCAGCATCCATCGGCCGTTCCACTGCATGAGACGCGCGTGGTGGGTCGAGGTGTAGTCGTCGCGGATGATGATGGCCGAGTCGCTCGAGCGGCCGATCGTGATCTCGTCGTGGCCGAGGGGGAACTCGGCGCCGTTCTTCGTGCCGCTCGTGATGACGAGCCGGGTGGCGTTCTCGCTCGAGGCGAGCTCACCGGATCCGCCGCCGCTCGGCGCGGCATGCGAGACGGGAGCGGTCGGGGCCGCCGCCGCGACGGGGGCGCTCGGAAACGCGGAAGCCGCCGCCGGCGCCGCGGCAGCGGCAGCGGCCCCCGCAGCCTCGGGCCGCAGCTTGCGCACGCGCTGGCCGAACAGGTCGCTGCGCAGTGCGTAGACGATCGCGAAGATGAACACCCAGAGCAGCACGAGGAAGCCGAGCTGGAGCACGAGGAGGGTGAGTTCGCTCATTCGCCGGGCCCCCAGAACCCGCCCATGTCGTGGCGTTCGGTGGCCGGGTCGGTGCGGCCGCGGAAGCCCGAGGGCCCGTTCGACGCCTGCGCCAGCACGCGGAACGTGATGCGGGAGCGGCCGATCGAGATGACCGAGTCGGGTTCGAGGATGGCGTCCTTCACGGGGGAGCCGTTGAGCTGGGTGCCGTTCGTCGAGCCGAGGTCGCGCACGCGTGCACGGCTGCCGTCCCACTGCACCTCCGCATGGCGCCGCGACGCACCCGAGTCGTCGAGCGTGACGTCGGCCTCGCTGCCGCGGCCGATGACCGTGCGGCCCTTCATGATGGGGTAGCGCTTGCCGTTCACGTCGAGCACCGGGGTCCAGGCGACCTGGCCCTTCACGTTCTGCGAGTCCACCTGCACCATGCCCACGGCGAGGCCGGGGTCGGGGTGCAGCGAGAGCGTGATGCCGCCGGCGAACTGGAAGTGCTGGCTCGCGGCGTGCTTCTGCACGAGGTCGACGAGCTCGTCGATGAGCGCCGGCCCGAGGCCCGACATGCGCGCGTAGTCGTCGGGTGCCATGCGCACGACGAAGCTGTTCGGCACGAGCACGCGGTCGCGCGAGACGACCGCAGCCTTCGTGTCGATCTCGCGCTTCAGGGCCGAGGTGATCTCGACGGGTTGCAGCCCCGAGCGGAAGGTCTTCGCGAACGCGCCGTTGACGGCGCGCTCGAGACCCTTCTCGAAGTTGTCCAGTAGGCCCACAGGTCTCCCGCTCCAGATTTGCGCCGACGTCGTCGTTTCTCACCGACGCCGTCGTGACTTGTGACATGGTAGCCCGAAGGGCTGGGAAGACTCGTGATCAGTCCACCTGGATCGCCGAGTCGGCTTCGTCGACGTCGAGCGACAGGGTCGGGATCGACGCGGTGAGCAGGGTTCCGTCGGCGCGGCGGGAGCCCGTGACATCCCGCATCGTCGGCGCGCCGTAGAGGCGCGGACCGTGGCCGTCGAGCGGCACCGAGACATCCGAATCGGGGCCCACGACCACCTCGGCGCCGCGCACCCGCACCCGTGCCTCGCCGCCGTCCTCGACGGCGAACGAGATCGCATCCGCGTTGAGGGCCACGCGCAGCCGCGTGCCGCGGAGCGTGATGCGGAACGTCAGCCGCTGCCAGCCGTCGGGCAGCCGCGGATCGAACGTGAAGACCCCGTTGTGGTCGCGGAAGCCGCCGAAGCCCGAGACGAGCGCGCTCCAGACGCCGCCGGTCGATGCGACGTGCACGCCGTCGGCGGTGTTGTTGTGCAGGTCGGCGAGGTCGACGAAGAGCGCGGAGCGGAAGTACCGCATCGCGAGCTCGTGGTAGCCGACCTCCGCCGCGATGATCGACTGCACGACCGCCGACAGGGTCGAGTCGCCCGTCGTCAGCGGGTCGTAGTACTCGAAGTTGGCCCGTTTCGCCTCGGTCGAGAAGCGGTCGCCCTGCAGGTAGAGGGCGAGCACGACGTCGGCCTGCTTCAGCACCTGGAAGCGGTAGATGACGAGCGGGTGGTAGTGCAGGAGCAGGGGGCGCCGGTCGTCGGGCGTGGCCTCGAGGTCCCACAGCTCCTTCTGCAGGAACGCGCTGTCCTGCGGGTGGATGCCGAGCTGCTCGTCGAACGGGATGTGCATGTGGGCGGCCGCGCGCCGCCAGCTCGCGACCTCGGCCGGCGTCACCGAGAGCCGCTCGACGAGGCGGTCGTACGCCGCGGGGTCCTGCACCTGCAGGTCGTCGACGGCGGATGCCGCTGCGGCGAGGTTCGCCCGCGCCATCACGTTCGTGTACAGGTTGTCGTTGACGACCGTCGTGTACTCGTCGGGTCCGGTGACGCCGTGGATGTGGAACACGTCGTCGGTGTTCGAGCGCCAGAACCCGAGGTCCTCCCACATGCGCGCCGTCTCGACGAGGATGTCGATCGCGCCCCGGGCCAGGAAGTCCTGGTCGCCGGTCGCGCGTACGTACTGGTTCAGCGCATAGGAGATGTCGGCGTCGATGTGGTACTGCGCGGTTCCGGCCGCGTAGTAGGCGCTCGACTCCTGCCCGTTGATCGTGCGCCACGGGAACAGCGCCCCGAGCTGGTTCAGCTCGAGCGCGCGGGCGCGGGCTGCCGGAAGCATCCGCTGCCGGAACCGCAGCACGTTGCGCGCCACGACCGGTGCCGTATAGCTGAGGAACGGCATCACGTAGACCTCGGTGTCCCAGAAGTAGTGGCCGCCGTAGCCGGAACCCGAGACGCCCTTCGCCGCGACGCCGTCGCCGTCGGTGCGCGCCGTCGCCTGCGCGAGCTGGAAGAGGTTCCACCGCGCGGCCTGCTGGATCGCGGCCTGGCCCTCGATCTCGACGTCGGATCGCGCCCAGAAGTCGTCGAGCCACGAGCGCTGCTGCTCGAACAGCTCGGCCACGCCGAGCTCGGCGGCGCGGTCGAGCGTGCGGTCGCATCGGTCGACGAGCTCGCGCGTGGGCACCGTGCGGGCCGTGTGGTAGCTGATCGTCTTCGTCACGCGGATCGGACGGCCCTGCTTGGCGTGCACCCGGTAGATGTGCTTCGCGAGGTCGTCGCCGATCGAGCTCGACTCGCTGAACTGGTTCTCGGTCGCGATCTGGTGCTCGGCGCCGACCGCGATCGTCATGCCCGAGTTCGTGGTCTGGTAGCCGAGGATGTAGCGGCCGCCCTCGGCCCGGTTCACCCGCGGCTGCAGCACCCGGTCGTTGAACATCTCGGCCTTGCGCGGGTCGAAGCTGCCGACGGCCTCGGGCACGCCGGAACGGTACTCGTCGCGCCCGTCCTGGCGGTTCAGGATCTGGCTCGAGATCGTGACCGCGGCATCGGCGTCGAGCAGCTCGACCTCGTAGTCGAGCACCGCGAGGTGGCGGTCGGTGAAGCTCACCATGCGGCGGCTCGTGATGAGCACGCGCTTGCCCGACGGGGTGCGCCAGACGATCGAGCGACTGAGCGCGCCGAGACGGAAGTCGAGCCGCCGCTCGTAGGAGAGGAGCTCGGCGACCGTGAGCACGAGCGGCTCGTCGTCGACGTAGAGGCGGATGACCTTCGCGTCGGGTGCGTTCACGATCGTCTGGCCGACGCGGGCGAAGCCGAACGCCTCTTCGGCGTGACGGATCGGCCACGTCTCGTGGAACCCGTTCACGAAGGTGCCGTGCATGTGGCCGTCGCGGCCCTCCTCCACGTTGCCGCGGAGGCCGAGGTACCCGTTGCCGACGGCGAAGATCGTCTCGGTGCGGCCCATGTCGGCGTCGCCCCCGAACTCGGTCTCGACGAGCGCCCACTCGTCGATCGGGAAGCGCGTGCGGTTCAGCGGGTCGTGGTCGGCGAACCTCATTCGCTGTCCTCTCGTGGGGTGATCGTGTTCGTGGGGAGCAGGGGGATCAGCTCGTCGAGCTCGTCGACGACGATGTCGGCGCCGAGCGCTTCGAGTGCCGCCCGGCCGACGCCCCGATCGACGCCGATCACGACGCCGAAGTCACCCGTCGCGCCGGCGGTGACGCCCGACTCGGCGTCTTCGACGACGGCGCATGCGGTGGTCGGCACGCCGAGCAGCTCGGCCGCGCGCGCGAAGGTGTCGGGCGCGGGCTTGCCGGGGATGCCGTCGCGCGCGGCGACCGCACCGTCGACGACGACCTCGAAGCGGTCGGCGATCCCCGCCGCCGCCAGCACCGATGGGGCGTTCTTCGAGCTCGAGACGACGGCGACGAGGCATCCGCTCGCCTGGACGGCGTCGAGGAAGGCGACGCTCGCCGGGTACGCCGCGACGCCCTCCTCTGCGAGGGTCGCGTTGAAGGCCTCGTTCTTGCGGTTGCCGAGTCCGTGCACGGTGTCGGCTTCGGGCGGATCGGTCACCTCGCCCTCTGGCACGCGGATGCCGCGGCTCTCGAGCAGGCTGCGCACGCCGTCGTAGCGGGGCTTGCCGTCGATGTACGAGAAGTAGTCGGCCTCGGAGTACGGCGCGGCGCCGTGCTGCTCGAGGTAGGGGGTGAACAGGCGCGTCCACGCGTGCATGTGCACCGTCGCCGTCGGCGTCAGCACGCCGTCGAGGTCGAAGAGATAGGCACGGATGCCGCTGAGGTCGTGCCTGGACCCGGTGGGGGTGGCGTCGGTGCTGGCCTGGGTGCTGGTGCGGTCCTGGGCTTGGCCGGACTCGCTGGGGGTGGTCACAAGGCGGTCCTTTCGTCGCGACGGTCGGGGCAACGGAACCCGCAGATCGATGCTATTCCCGGGTGGCGGCGGAGCGCGAGGTGCGAGCCGGACTCGGAGGAATCGTGGAGGCGCGGGCGGGCCCCGCGCGCGCCGAGTCGCAGGAGAGAACGCGCGACACGCCGCGGGCCGTCGGCGTGTCGCGGCGTTCGTCCTCCGACTCGGCGTGCGGCGCGTGGCATCCGCTGGCCTCGAATGGCTTTGCGGGGCGCGAGATGTTAGTCTCTCGTGGTTGGACGCACTGAGGTGCGACCACACGTGCGCGAGTGGCGGAATTGGCAGACGCGCTGGCTTCAGGTGCCAGTACTCGCAAGGGTGTGGGGGTTCAAGTCCCCCCTCGCGCACCACGATCGAATCGGCCCGGGTCTCACTGAGACCCGGGCCGTTCTCGTTGGGGGGCCGGGCCGTCACCACCCGCATGTCACACTTCGCGTGCGGCGACGTCTTTCTCAGTAGAGGCCTGCACGAGGCCGGCCTCACGAAGAAGGGCCCCTTCCGCATGGCGTCTCCCGTCACCTCACTCGACCAGCTGAACCTCGCGTTCGCCGACCGGTTCAACGCGCGCGACCTCGACGGCCTGATGGCGCTCAACATCGACGACGTCGTGTTCGTGCCGGCGCCGGGGCATCCCGTGCGAGGCGCGGAGGGCGTGCGCGGCGCACTCGAGCAGTTCCTCGGCCTGAACCTTCCGATCACGATGACGGTTCGGCACGTCTTCCAGAGCGGCGACACGGGCCTCGCGATCGCCGACTGGACGATCTCGGGCACCGGCCCCGACGGTTCGGAGGTCGCGCTGGCCGGCACGACCGCGGATGTCGCGGTGCACGACGAGCAGCACGGATGGCGCTACGCCGTCGACAACCCGTTCGGCACCGCCTGACGCGACTCACGGGAGGGCCGGTCGCTGGGGGAACAGGGCCGGCTCTCCCGTCGGGGAGAACGTCAGGAGGTTTCGGCCATGCCGGATTCCCGGCACTCGGCGAGCGACTTCCGCGCGCGGGAGATGCGTTGCCGCGCCGCGGCGGGCGTGATCCCGAGGCGTCCGGCGATCTCGGGAGCCGAGAGCTCGTCGACGACGCTGAGGAGCAGCGGTTCGCGAAGGGAGTCGGGAAGGCGCTGGATCGCGTCGATGGCTCCGTCGAGGATCACGCGCATCTCGACGTCGCCGGCGACGCTCGCTCCATCGGGCAGGTCGGCATCGAGCACGGCCACGGGGCGACGGGCTCGCTGGCGGGCGAGGTCCGCCGCGGCGTTCCGGGCGATGGCGTCGAGCCACGAGCACATCTGACCGGCTTCCGCCGCGTGCAGGCGGTCGATCGAGCGCCAGGCCCGGAGCAGGGCGGTCTGCGCGACATCCTCTGCGTCATCGGGCGCGACGCCGAGCGAGATGCTCCGGCGGCGGAGCCGGTCGGGCTCCGCCGCGATCATGGCCGTGAGCGAGGCACGACGGCCGTCGTCGGGCCCGCTCTGCGCGTACTCGGGGGTCATGCCTCCGAGGCTAGCCCCTGGTCGAGAGCGTGTAGTCGCCGTCGACGCAACCCGTCACGATCCATCCGCCGGGCACCTCGGTCGTCTCGACCTTCGTGATGCCGGAGACCTCGACGTCGGGCTTCGCCGTGCCGGGGACCCACACCTCGAGGTCGCAGCTGCGGCCCGCCGCCGTTCCGGCGAGGTCGACGACGCCGCCCTCGGCCTCGAGCGACGTGAGCGCTCCCGGCGCCGACTGCGGGTAGGCGCGGCTCAGGATCTCGAGGAGCCCCGTCTTGGGCGGGGCGTCGCCGCCGGTCTCGCACTCCTGCATCATGAGGGCGTTCCCGTAGGGGCCGATGCCGTTCTGCGGGTCGCCGCAGGCCTGCTTCCACACCCAGTACGCGCTGCCGAGCATGCGCTCGTCCTCGGTGTCGGCGTAGCGGTTCAGGCGCGAGAGCGAGTCGGCGTCTTCGCCCCAGAAGCTCTCCTCGCCGCCCCAGTAGCCGTACTCGCCCGACCAGAGCGGTGCGTCGTAGATGTCGGCGACGCGCTGCGCGAGTGCGAACTGGCGCTCGATGCCGACGATCGGGGGAATGCCGAGGTCGCGGTCCATCGTGATCGACTCGGCGTAGAGGTGCGGCGAGAAGACGATGTTGTCGTCCTCCGTGAAGCCGGGGGTGGGGCCGGTGTCGAAGCCGAGGCCCGACCAGAGGATGCTCGGCTCGAAGAACACGATCTGCGGGGCGCCGGCGTCGCGGATCTCGTCGATCGCCGCGTCGTAGAACTTGCCGAGCTGATGCGACGTCGTCACAGGCGCGGTCTCGCCGAAGCCGGGCTCGTTGATGAGGTCGAAGCCGGCGACCATCGGCTCGTCCGCGAACTCGGCGGCGAGCTCGCCCCAGGTCTCGGCGAGGGCGGTCTGCACGCCATCGGTGTCGAAGTAGAAGTTCTGGAAGGCCCGGTCGCCGGCGGGGGAGATGTCGCGACCGGTGAACTGGCAGCGCGGTGCGCCATCCGTGAACGTCGCCCACTCGGGGGCGCCGTCGAAGCCCCACATCTCCTCGGTGCCGGGGCGGCACGCGGTGCCCTCCTCGGTGGGGCCGTTCCACCAGCCGTCCTGGTGCATGTCGAGCACCGTGTAGATGCCGTGCTCGGCACCCCATTCCACCGCGTCCTCGATCTGGGAGAGGTACTCGGGGTCGAGCGTGCCGCGCTCGGGCTCGAGGGCCGACCACGAGATGTTGAGGCGCACGACGTTGAAGCCGTACTCGGCCATGCCGGCGTAGTCGTCTTCGGTCAGCGGCCGGGTCGCGGGCACGTCGGGCTGGTGCTGGTAGAAGTCGACGAGCTGGTTGACGTTGGCGCCGCGCAGCAGCACCTGGTTGCCGGCGCCGTCGGTGATGATCGAGCCCTCCGCCCGGAGGAACCCCTCGGGCGGGGAAGTCTCGGTCGTCGTGCCGGCCGCCCCGGCCGCAGCCTCGGCGCTCGGCACCGCGAGGGTCGCGGCCACCGCGCCCAGGGCGAGCACCGCGACCGCGGCGGCGACGAGCTCGGGTGCCCGTGCGGCACGAGCCGTGCGCGCGGCACTGACGCGGTCGAAGACGACCGCGCTCGCTCCGACGATCCAGCCGAGGCAGGCGCCGAAGGCGAGTCCGTCGGCGACCGTCACGTAGCCCGCCATCAGCGGCCAGATGTCGCCCGCGAAGCCGCCGTCGACCAGGAACGCGACGATCGCCTGCACGACGCCGACGAGGCCGCCGGCGACGAGCGCGGCGAGCCAGCCGCCGAGCACGCCGGGCACGCGCACCCGCATCCAGTGCAGGCACAGAGCGGTCGCGCCGGCGATGAGCACCACCGCGACGACCATCGAGAGGATGCCGCGGTCGAGACGCGCGACCGGGATGCCGTCGGCGTAGACGGCCCCCGTCCACCAGAGGCCGGCGAGCAGCGGCGAGACGACTGCGAAGACCACCGCGGCCGGCCAGATCGAGCCGCGGTCGTACGACCGACGCGTCGTCGGGCCGCCGAGCCAGCGCGCGAGCGCGGCGACGATGAGGGCCGCGGGCACGGCCTTCGCCGTCACGAAGCCGGCCGCCCACGCGGCCACCGCGAGATCCCACGTCATGACGAAGCAGGCCGCGGCCTGGGCGAGCAGCACCGCGAGCACGACGCCCGCCGTCAGCGTCCAGAACCGGTCGCCCGCGCGCACCGCGACCCACCAGACGACGCCGAGCACGACGGGCACGAAGACGAGGTACGGGGCGAACGGCCAGACGCCGGCGCTCGCCTGCGGGATCGCACCCGACCAGCCGACGAGCGCCAGCAGTCCGGTGGGGTCGGCAACGGCCTGGACGACGATCAGGGCGAGCATCGCGGCGACGGCGACGATGGGGCGACGGGCGGAACGACGGCCATCGGGACGGCCCGCGGCGGCCTCGGGCGTCGAGCGATCCGCCTGGTCGTTCGGCTGCATCGTGGGGGCGTCGTGCATCGGGAACCTCGCTGTCTCCAACTGGGTCGCTTGACCCAGTTCGGCCAACCCTAGCTTCCAACGGCGGCCCGGGGAAGAGCCGGTCGATCACGACACTGCATCGATGGCGACGGCCGCCGGTCCGCGGGTCAGTCCACGACGTGGATGCCCAAGTGGCTCGCGAGCGTCGTCGCGAGCAGCGCGACCTGCATTCCGTCCATCGTGGCGCCCTTCAGGCCCTCGATACCGGCGATCGCGGCGAGGTCGAGCCCCCGCAGGTCGACGTCGCCGAGCCGCGCACCCGTCACGTCGAGCGAGCGCACGTCGCACTGCTCGAACGCGACGCGTTCGGCCTTGGCGTTGCCGAGGTCGAGCTCCTCGATGGTGCAGTCGGTGAAGCGGATGTCGCGGACCTCCGCCCCCCGCAGGTTCACGAAGCCGAGCTTGCAGCCAACGAAGCGCACCGACTGCCAGTGGTTGTCGTAGAACTCGACCGACCCGATGCGGGAGCCCGAGACGAGCACGTCGCGAAGCGTCGCGCGGGGCGCGCGCAGCACCGGGGCCTCGAGCCGCTCGATCACGGTCTCGGTCAGCACCGCTCCGCGCAGCAGCGTGTCGTGCGCGAACACCCCGACGAGCTCGCACTCGCCGATGGCGACGCCGGTGAGGTCGCGCTCCGAGACGTCGCCGCCGCGATAGCGCCGGCCCTCGACCCGGTCGCCCGCGGCCAGCTCGTCGATCTCGCCGTCGACGAGGTCGGCGAGCACGATCTCGTCGATGCGGGGCGGCTTGGGTCGAGTGTACTTCGGCATGGCGTCCTCTGTCTGCGGCCCGTGATCGCGGACCGCAATGAGGCTAGCGCCCGGCGCCGACAGCGCTGGCTCCTACGATGATGGGATGCGTCGCGCACTGTTCGTCATCGGCGGCATCCTGCTCAGCTGGGTGCTCGGCGCGGTCATCGTGCGCCTCGGGCTCGACTGGGCCGATACGTTCCCCTACAGCGAGGCATCCGAGTGGCGTTACCTGGGCGTCGCCGTCGCGGCACTCCTCGTCGCGATCGGAGGCTCGGTCGCGACCCTGCTCATCGCGCGGCGGCGCGGCCGACGCGGCGCCGAGACGCACGGCTGACCGGTCCCGTCGGCAGCGCAGTCGACCCGAGCCGCGGGCGAGCCGCGCGCTACGCCGAGGCCTGCGCGATCGGCAGCACCTCGGCGTTCGGCAGGCTCGCGAGCAGCGCACCCGAGACGAGCAGCTTCGACCCGCGGATGCCGCTGCCGACGATGAGCCGCTCATGCGACGCGACCGACTCGTCGACGAGGACCGGCCAGTCGGCGGGCAGGCCGATCGGCGTGATGCCGCCGTACTCCATGGCGGAGAGCTCGACCGCGGCGTCCATCGGGGCGAACGAGAGCTTGCGCGCGTCGAGGTGCCGGCGCACGGCGCCGTTGACGTCGAGCCGGTCGGCGCCGCGCACGAGGCAGGCCGCGTACCAGGTGCGCTCGCCGCGCCGGGCCTGCACGATCACGCAGTTCGCGCCGTCGCCCATCGAGATCTCGTGGTGCGCGCAGAACGCGGCCGTGTCGGCGAGGCCCGGATCGATCGCCGAGACCAGCACGCCCGCGGCATCCGCAGCCGGCATCGCGCCGATCGCGACGGCGGTGGGCGCGGCGAGGAGGTCGGGGGAGTCTGCGGCGGGCGTGAAGTCGAGCGTTCCGAAGCGCATCCGAGCAGCGTAGTCGGTGCCGAGCGGATGCCGCGGACGAGCGTGGATCGCGCGAGCGCCGAGGGTTCCGGGGTGCGATCCGACGGGGCGGAGCGGCCGGATCAGACGGGCGCGCCGGCTCGCTCGCCGTTTCGGCGACGGGCCTCGTCGAGGGCGGCCTGCATCGCATCGCCCGCTTCGACCGCGAGGTCGGGGACGACGCCGACGCCCTCCCAGTTCGTGCCGGTGATCGGATTGACGGCGCGGGCGAACGGCACGGTGATCTCGATCGTGTCCGAGATCGGGATGAAACGGGTGGGGTGGGCGCCGCCGCCCGTCGTCTCGCCGACGATCGTCGCGCGGCCGATCGCCTGCAGGTCGTAGGCGAACTGCTCGGCGCCCGAGAAGGTCGCTCCGCTCGTCACGACGACGACGTCTCGGTCGAGGTAGCGGGGGCCGGGCACGTCGGCGAGCGTCCAGTACTGGCGGGTCGATGCGCCCTCGCGCTCCACCACGGAGCTCAGCTGCGTCTCGTCGTCGGGCATGAGGTGGCTGATCCACGACTGCACGCCGTTCGGCGACCCGCCGAGGCAGGCCCGCAGGTCGAAGACGAGCGCGTCGGTGCGGGAGACGAGTTCCATCGCCGCGGCGATCGCCGGTCCGGCGAGCGATGCGTCCACGATCATCCGGAGGTCGATGAGGCCGATGTTGCCGGCGAGCCGCTCGACCTTGGCGATGCCCCAGTTGTCGCTGCGGAATCGTGCGATGAGGGCGGCGACGACCTCCTCCTGGCTCCGCCCCGCGTTCTCGTCGGACTGCCGCTTCCGCACGCGCAGGTGCTTGTCGCGGGTGCGGGCCTGCAGTTCGGCGGTCAGCCGGGTGCAGAACTCGGGCTCGTCGACGTCGGCGAGGGCTCCCGACCGCTCCAGCTCGCGAACGGCGGCACCCGCAGCGGCGGCCGCCTCGGGGAAGACGTAGAGGCGATCGAGGTGGTCGAGCGCTGCGTCGACGAGTTCCGCGTTCGACGGTCGAGGGGTTCCCATCCTCGGAATCGTACGGGGGCGGGCCGGAGCCGTCACCCCTCGGCAGGATGACTGCGGGGAGCGGTCGCCCGCTCCCCGCAGCCGCGCACGCGCCGGCTACCGACCGCCGCGCAGGTCGAGTCGCCCCGTGCTGACCGCGGCGACCACACCGCCGTCGACCAGCAGGTCGGTGCCCGTGATGAAGCTCGCATCGGGGCCCAGCAGGAACGCCGCGGCATCCGCGATGTCGTACGGGGTGCCGACACGGCCGGTGCCGGACCCGTCGATCATGGCGCGCATCTGCCCGCCCGACTCGCCGGCGAGCTCCTGCTGGCCCATCGGGGTCGAGATGACGCCGGGGCTGATGCTGTTGACGCGAGCGCCCTTCGCACCCCACGAGGTACTCGCCGCGCGCACCCGCAGGTGGTTGGCGTGCTTGGCGAACGGGTAGGCCGCCGCGGCCTCGGTGATCGAGGCGAGCACCGGGAGCCCGAGCAGTTCGTCGCTCGGCGTCGCTGCGAGGGCATGCGAGACCTCGGGCGGCAGCGGCGGCAGGAAGTGGCCGGCCATGCTCGCGATGACGAGGCCCGCACCGCCCGGGGCGATGACGCGTTCGAACTCGTCGAGCACGATCGCCGTGCCGAGCAGGTCGACGGTGAGGATCGCGTCTCGCGGCGCCTGCACCGGGGAGAGCCCGGCCGTGTGCACGACCTGGGTCACCCGGCCGAGCTCGGCCGCGGCGTCCGCGAGGTCGGCGACGGAACCCCGCGACGACACGTCGACGAGTTGCGTGACGACCTCGAAGCCGTCGCTGCGCAGCGTCCCGCCGACGCGGTCGAGTGCCGCCTCGCTGAAGTCGGCCAGCACCACGGTGCGGCCGGTGCCCTGACGGCGGGCGATCGCCTCGCCCATGCCGCCGACGCCGATGACGACGAGGACGTCGCGCTCGTCGCGCGCTGCGGCCGTCATGCCGCCGACCAGCCGCCGTCGCTCGCGAGCACGACGCCGTTGATGTTCACGCCGTCGTCGCTGAGCAGGAAGGTGATCGACGCGGCGAGGGCCTCGGCCTCCACGGCATCCGGCAGGATCGTCATCGCCAGCTGCACGCGCTCCGCACCGAGCGGAGAGGCGAAGCTCGCCTCGATGTTCGTGATGGTCGGGCCCGGGGCGACCGCGTTGACGCGCAGGCCGCTCGGGCCGTACATGAACGCCGTCGACTTCGTGAGGCCGACGACCGCGTGCTTCGACGCCGTGTAGGCCACGCCGGCGGCCGAACCGCGCAGCGCCGCCTCGGAGGCGGTGTTGACGATCGAGCCCGTGCCGCGCGCGAGCATGACGGGCACGACGGCGCGCATGAGCTTCATCGTGCCGTCGACGTTGACCGAGAAGACGCGCTTCCAGACGGCGTCGGTGAGCTCGCCGATCGGCGTCATGTCGTCCATGATGCCGGCGATGTTCGCGAGACCGTCGATGCGGTCGCCCGCCGCGGCGACGATCTCGGCGACCTTGGTGTCGTCGGTGATGTCGGCCACGAGGGTCACGATCTCGGCGCCCTCGTGCTCCGAGGCGAAGTCGTCGAGGCGCTCCTGCGAGACGTCGACGGCGATGACGCGGCCGCCTTCGCGGGCGACGCGCGACGCCGTGGCCCGGCCGATGCCCGAGCCGGCGCCCGTGACGATGACGGTCTTGCCCGCGAAGCGGCCCTGGTCGAGGCGCTCGACCCACTCGGGGCGCTCGACCTCGGGGGCGGCGTCGACGGCGTCAGCCGATTCGGTCGTGGGCTCGGGTGATTCGACGGAGGCATCCGCTGCGCCCGCCGGCACCTCGCCGGCCGCTGCGCGCGCGACGAGCTGATCGACCATCTCCTGGCTGAACTGGCCCTTGCTGAGCTTGACGAGTCGCTTGATCGCGAGTCGCTGCACGGGCTTCAGCACGTCGGGGTTCTGGCCGGCCTGCGCGAGCAGGTCGCGGATGATCGGACCGCCGACGGGGTGCTCGAGCCAGGTCTTGATGGAGTCGTCGCCCGAGAGGGTCTTGGGGGTGCTCATGGTGTGTCGTTCCTTCTCTTCGATGTGGTGCGAAGCCCATACCGGACATCCTTGTCCGGTAGTAAGGTAGCACCCGTGCCTGAACGTGGGAAGGGAACTTCCGAGGCCCGCAAGGCCAATCGAGGGCCGAGCGCCGGCCCCGAGAATCGCCGCGCGATCATCGCCGCCGCGCGGGAGGTCTTCGCCGCTGACGGCCTGCAGGGCCCGTTCAACGCGATCGCCAAGAAGGCCGGCGTCGGGCAGGGCAGCCTCTACCGCCACTTCCCCGATCGCTTCTCGCTCGCGGTCGCGGTCTTCGACGAGAACATCGACGAACTCGAGGCCGCCGTCGAGCCCGAGAGCGCGACCCTCGACGACCTGCTCGAGGCGATCATCGGGCAGGCGGTCGTGTCGACCGCGCTCATCGACCTCATCTGGCAGCACCAGGACGACGAACGGGTCGCCCACCTCGGGTCGCGGCTCGCCGACATCGTCGGCGCGGTCGTCGTGCGCGAACGTGCGGCGGGCCGCATCGGCGAGGCCGTCGAAGACGCCGATGTGTTGCTTGCGGTGTCGATGCTCGCCGACCTGCTCGCGCGCACCGGCGCCGAGGACCGCCGGCGGGTCGCCCAGCGGGCATGGGCGATCTTCCACGCGGCGTTCGCGCCGCGCTGACGCGAGCGGCGTGCGTCAAGCGGTGACGGATGCCTCGGCATCGGTGTCGTCCGCGACGGCGGGCGCTTCGGCGTCGGCCGCGGCATCCGCTTCGTCGCTGCTGCCGCTATTGCTGCTGCTGCTGTTGTCGCTGTCGCTGCCTGCCTCGTCGGAGCCGCGGCGCCCCGTGGCCGCGACGATCGCCGCGACGGCGCCGACCACGAGGCCGAGCAGCGCGCCCGTGATCGCCGAGACCACGATGTTCGCCGCGAGCGTGCCGAGGTAGGTGCCGAGGTCGGCGTGCACCATGAAGCTCGTGAACACCCCGCGCACGAGGTTGCCGGCGACGACCGCGACGATCGTGACCCAGACCCCGCGGCCGAACGCGCGGCCGGGGCTCGGTGCTGCGCGGCGCTTCGGGGCGCGGAGCATCACGAACGCGGTGAGCAGCATGACGAGCACGCCCGCGACGTCGGCGAACCAGAAGGCCCACGTCGTGTCGCCGAGCGGCATCAGCCGGAGTGCGGGGATGAGGTAGGGGAGTCCGGCTGCGGCGGGCACCGCGAGCAGTGGCACCCAGGTCGTGAGCACCCCGGTGATCGGCCAGATGCCGACGAGGATCGCGAGCGCGACGAGCGTCGCCAGCACCGACCAGTCCACGCGACGAAGGCGATGTGGGTCAACTGTCCTAGTCGGCATGCGATCGATGATAGCCTCCCCCTCACATACGTCAAGGAGGACCGGATGTTCGCCGCTCGAAGCACCGTCGCTGCAGGGTTGGGAGTGCTGCTCGTGGTGGGTGGAGCGGCCGCGGCGATGCGCACTCCAGGGCCGGCGGCGGCCACCTCGTTCATCACCGACTCCGATGGCCGGGCGCTCGTGCAGCACGGGTTCTCGACCGCGAGCAGCGCGAAGATCGTGCCCGACGGCATGCCCGACTTCACTGAAGACCAGCTCGTGCAGGAGCAGGCCGACATGGGCACGAACTTCGTGCGCTTCCTCATCTCGTGGCGCAAGGTCGAGCCGAGCCCCGGCGTCTACGACCAGGGGTACCTCGACGACGTCGAGGAGCGGGTGGGCTGGTACGAGGAGCGCGGCTACCACGTCATGCTCGACATGCACCAGGACCTGTGGGGCACGGGCATCACGCCCGAGGGCGACAACGGCAACGGCGCACCCGAATGGGCGACCTACCTCGACGGCTTCCCGGTCGCGCACCACGACCAGTGGGAGCTCTACTACCTGGAGCCCGGGGTGATCCACGCGTTCGACAACTTCTGGAACACCACGGGCGAGCACCCCGAGCTCACCGATCACTACGCCGATGCCTGGCGGGCCGTCGCCGAGCGATTCGCCGACAACGAGGCCGTCGTCGCGTACGACCTCATGAACGAGCCGTACGGCGGCACCGTGCAGGGGCCGGCCTTCGAGGCCGGGCCGCTCACGGCGCTCTACCAGAAGTCCGTCGACGCGATCCGAGAGGTCGACGACGACACCTGGGCCTGCCTCGAACCGCAGGCCCTCGGATTCAACTGGGGGCTGCCGAGCGCGATCGGCGCGATCGACGATCCGCGCGAGGGCGACCCGCGCATCGCTTTCTGCCCGCACCTCTACCCGCTGCCGATGGATCTCGGCGACGGATTCAGCGGCACCTCCCGCGACCTCGTCGAGTCCACGGTCGCTGCTTGGCGCTCGAACACGCTGCGCACGGCCGAGGCACTCGGCGGCGTGCCGATCATCCTCGGCGAGTTCGGCCTCGACACCACGCTGCCGGGCGCGCTCGACTACGTCGACCTCGTCTATTCGACCTCGGATGCCTCGGGCATCGGCATCGCGTACTGGTCGCGCGACCCGGGCGCATGGGGCCCGTACGAGGTCGACGGCACGCCGCGCAACCTCATCACGCTGCTCGACCGGCCGTATCCCCGGGCGATCGCCGGCGAGCTGCGCACCTGGAACTCGGAGCCCGACTCGCTCGAGATCGTGGTCGCTCCCGACCGCGAAGCGGGCGCCGGCTCCGCGCCGAGCGAGGTGTACCTGCCGGCCGGCGGCTTCCCCGACGGCGGCGTCGTCGAGGGCGGCGAGGTCGTCTCGTGGGACCCGGAGCTCCGCATCCTCCGGTTCACGATCGACGCGGCCGACGGCGAGCAGACGGTCGTCGTCCGACCGAGCTGAGGGTTCAACCTTTCGTTCGATGCGTCGATGCGCTCCAGGAGAGGAGTATCGAGGTGAGGCTCGACCACCTCGCCAATCTTCGAAGGGAACCGCCATGCAGAAACTGTTCTACGCAGCGTTCGCGTACATGATCGTCGGTGTCGGCTCCGGACTCTTCTACCGCGAGTTCACCAAGGCCAACGACTTCCCCGAGGGGCAGTTCACCCAGCTCGGCCTCGCGCACACGCACCTGCTGACGCTCGGCTTCATCGTGCTGCTCATCGTGCTCGTGATCGAGAAGGTCTTCACGATCTCGAAGAGCCACCTCTTCGAGTGGTTCTTCTGGGTCTACAACGCCGGCGTCATCGTCACCTCGGCGATGCTCATCTGGCACGGTTCGCTCACGGTCATGGGCGAGGAGTCGACGTCGGCGATCGCCGGCATCGCGGGTCTCGGCCACATCGCCCTCGCCGCGGGCATGGTGCTGCTCTTCCTCGCGCTCCGGAGCCGCATCGTGGCGCCCGCCGCCTCGCCGATCGCCGCGGCCGCCCCGACCGCCGAGTAGTCGCGGCAGGGCCCACCGCACCCGAGCGCCGCGATCGCCGGCAAGCGGCTGTCAGGTGCGTGGGGCACACTGAAGTCGTGATCGCCGACCATGCCCTCAGCTGGCGGCCGCGGCATCCGACCGACCTGCGGCAGACGCTCGGCGCGCTGCGGCGCGGCGGGGGCGACCCGGCGTTCGTGCTCGACGCGAGCGGCGCCGTGTGGCGCACGACGCGCACCGTCGAGGGCGACGCGACCCTGCGCCTGACCCAGCCCGACTCCGAGACGCTGCGCTGCGAGGCGTGGGGTCCCGGTGCGGGCGCGGCGACGGCGCAGGCGCCCGAGCTGCTCGGCGATGCCGACGACCCGTCGGGGTTCGAGCCGCGGCTCCCACTCCTCGACGATGCGCACCGGCGCAACCCCGGCCTGCGCATCCCGCGCACGGGGCAGGTCTTCGAGGCCCTCGCCGCGACGATCCTCGAGCAGAAGGTCATCACGCTGCAGGCGCACGATTCCTGGCGCCGGCTGCTGACCCGCTTCGGCGCCCCGGCCCCAGGCCCGACGCCCCGGCCGATGCGCGTGGTGCCGTCGCCCGAGGTGTGGCGCACGATTCCGAGCTGGGAGTGGCATCGGGCCGGCGTCGACCCGAAGCGGGCGCGCGCCCTGCAGAACGCAGCCGGGTACGCGCCCAAGCTCGAGGCCGTCGTCGCGATGAGCCCGGCGGATGCCGCGGCTCGCCTCACCCTCATGCCCGGCGTCGGCCCGTGGACCGTGGCCGAGGTGGCCCAGCGTGCACTGGGCGACGCCGATGCCCTCTCGGTCGGCGACTACCACCTCGCGAACTACGTCGGCCATGCCCTCGCCGGGCGGGACATGACCGACGACGAGATGCTCGAGACGCTCGAGCCGTGGCGCGGTCACCGCTATCGCGTGGTGCGGCTGCTCGGCGCCGCGGGGGTGCCCGGTCGGCCACGGCGCGGACCCCGCATGGCGTTCGTCGACCATCGGGCGATCTGATCGGTCGCGTCGCGACCTCATCGGTCTCCCGGGGGATGTTCCCCTGACGCATAGGACACGCATAGGCTCAGCAAATACCGTGCCCTGAGGCCGAACCGGCCTCTCCCGATGACGAAGGACGAACACCGTGAATACAACTGCCTCCAAGGTCAACGTGCCGCTGATCCTGCTCTGGGTCGCGGCAGTGGCGCTGATCGGCGGGGGCTACTGGCTCCTGAGCTCGTCGACCGCAGCCCAGGTCGAGTTCTACACCTCGGGCTCGCAGGACGTCGCCGGACTGCTCGGCGCGCAGTCGAACACGACGATCGCGGGCCTGCTGCTCGCCGTCGGTGCGCTGTCGGTGGTCATCGCCCTCGCCGTGCACGCGCTCGGCTGGAGCGCCCGCGCCGCATCGGCGGAAGCCGCCGCTCTCGTCGCCGCGGAGGACGCCGCGTTCGAGGCGGAACTCGACCGCGCCGAGGCCGAGGCTGAGGCCGCCGCTGAGGCCGCTGCCGTCGCACCGGTCGCCGAGGCGCCCGCCGTCGTCGAAGAGGTCGTCGTCGAGGAGACCGTCGTCGAGGAAGCGCCCGCCGCTGCCGACAAGGCCGCTCCGGAGTCCGAGCAGAAGTAGCCGGCCCTCAGCCGGCCGAGCGCTCCGTCTCGGCCGGCCGAGCGCGACTCCACTCGACGAGCGGCTGCAGCAGCTCGATCAGCTGGAGACCCGCAGCGCTCGGCGTGTAGGTGATCGTCACCGGAGTCGTCGCCCGCACGTGCCGTTCGACGATGCCCTCGTCCTCGAGCTCCTTGAGTCGCGCCGCGAGCAGCCGATCGGAGATGCCCGTGACGGCGCCCCGGTACTCCGAGAACCGGCGGGCTCCACGCACCCCTGCGAGGAGGATCGCGGCGTTCCACTTGCGGCCGGCGAACTCGACCGTGCTCTGGAAGCGCCGGCACTCCGCCTCGTCGATGTGGCCGAGCTCGTGCAGGCGGGCGCGGCGCTCGTCGAGCATCGCGACGGCCGCGGCATCCGGTTCCGGCTGACTTACCATGGGTAAGTAGCTTACCCGCATCGTGCACCGATGTCATCCGTGACGCAGGATGGGGGAGTGGCGCAGGATGCCCGTGCGCCCACGATCGATCGGAGCACGATGCACTACGGCCACGACCTGCAGTTCGGCACGTTCATCACGCCGAAGAACGACCCGCCGCAGTTCGCCGTGCGACTCGCCGAGCTCAGTGAGGCATCGGGCTACGACCTCGTCACGTTCCAGGACCACCCGTACCAGCCGGCGTCCCACGACACCCAGACCTTGCTCACGTGGGTCGCGGCGCGCACCGAGCGCATCCACCTCGCCGCCAACGTCACGAACCTCCCGCTGCGGCCGCCGGCCGTGCTCGCCCGCGCCGCCGCGAGCCTCGACCTGCTCTCGGGCGGGCGCTTCGAGCTCGGCCTCGGGGCCGGCGGATTCTGGGATGCGATCGAGGCCATGGGCGGTCGCCGGCTCACGCCGGGGCAGGCGGTCGACGCGCTCTCCGAGGGCATCGACGTGATCCGCGGCATCTGGGACCAGGGCGAACGTGCCCGCTTCCAGGTCGACGGCACCTACTACCGGGTCGACGGGGCGAAGCGCGGGCCCGCGCCGGCCCACAACATCCCGATCATCATCGGCGCGCTGAAGCCCCGCATGCTCCGGCTCATCGGCCGGAAGGGCGACGGCTGGCTCCCCTCGCTCGGGTACATGCAGCCCGGCGACTACGCGGCGGGCAACGCCCGCATCGACGAAGCGGCGATCGGCGCTGGCCGGGACCCCCGCGAGATCCGGCGCCTCGTCAACATCGGCGGCCGGTTCGGCGCGGGTGCCGGCGGCGGGTTCCTGAACGGCCCGGCGGGCCAGTGGGTCGAGCAGCTGCTGCCCTACGTCGTCGACGACGGGGTGGGAACGTTCATCCTCGCGAGCGACGACCCCGCCACGATCGTGCACTTCGCCGAGGAGGTCGCGCCGGCCCTTCGCGAAGCCGCGGCGCGGGAGTTGCGAACGACGGATGCCGCGGCATCCGTCGACTCGATCGCTGTGCCGTCGCAGGGCGATGCCGGCGCGCCGGTGCGCAGCTCGACGGTTCGCGCGAAGCGACGCGACGGCATCGACTACGACGCCGTGCCCGCCTCGCTCGCAGCCGGTGCGATCGAGCCGGGCGACGCCGGCTACGTGCGCGTGAAGTCGACGTACATGCGCGGCGGAGCGCCCGGCCTCGTGCTGCGTCCGGCCGATGCGCCACAGGTCGCCGAGGCGGTCGACTTCGCGCGGTCGAACCCCGACGTGCCGCTCGGAGTGCGCAGCGGCGGTCACGGCATCAGCGGCCGGTCGACGAACGACGGCGGCATCGTCATCGACCTCTCCCGGCTGACTGCGATGGAGGTGCTCGACGAGGCGAACCGTCTGGTTCGCGTCGAAGCCGGCGCGCGCTGGCAGGATGTCGCGGCCTTCCTCGCCCCGCACGGCTGGGCGCTCTCCTCGGGCGACTACGGCGGAGTGGGCGTCGGCGGACTCGCGACGGCGGGCGGCATCGGCTGGCTCGTGCGCGAGCACGGGCTCACGATCGACCACGTGCGCGCGGTCGAGATGGTGCTGGCCGACGGCTCCATCGTGCGAGCGGATGCCACGCGGCATCCCGATCTGTTCTGGGCCGTTCGTGGCGCCGGGGCGAACATGGGCATCGTCACCGCCTTCGAGTTCGAGGTCGACGAGGTCGGGCCGCTCGGGTTCGCGCAGCTCGCCTTCGACGCGAGCGACACCGCCGGGTTCCTGCAGGCCTGGGGCGACTGGGTCGTCGAGTCGCCGCGCGACGTCACGAGCTTCCTGCTCATGGGCGGGGCCCGCCCGGGCGAACCGCCCGTCGCGCAGGTGATGGCGGTGATCGACTCCGACGACCCCGACACGGTCATCGCTCGTCTGCAGCCCCTCGCCGAGGTCGCTCCGCTCATCGGCCAGGACGTGCGGCTCACGAGCTACGAGTCGATCATGGCGAACGCCGCCGATGGCAGCCACGGCGCCGAGGGCGAGCCGACGGCGCGCACGGGCCTCATCGGCCGCATCACGCCGTCGTTCGCCGCCGATGCCGCACGCTTCATCGCGAGCGGCGCAACGTACTTCTTCCAGCTGCGCGCCGTCGGCGGCGCCGTGCACGACGTGCCCGCCGACGCCACGGCGTTCGCGCACCGATCGGCCGAATTCTCGGTCGTCGCCTTCGGCTCGAGCCGGCACCGGACGAGCGAGCGGTGGAACGAGCTCATGGCGCCGCACTTCTCGGGTTCCTACGTGAGCTTCGAGACCGAGGCGGGGCCGAGCGCGCTGGCCGCCGCCTACCCGCCCGCCACCCTCGAGCGACTGCGCGCGATCAAGGGCGAGGTCGATCCGGACAACGTGTTCCGCGACAACGCGAACATCGAGCCGGCCTGACCCGATTCGTCGTCTGCGGAATCAAACCGCGGCGCACGCGTTGCACCCGAGCATGACGAACCTCGCACCCACTGAAATCGGAATCATCGGCGCCGGCAACATCGGCGGCACGCTCGCCCGAAGGCTCGTCGAGCTCGGCCACCGGGTGACCATCGCCAACTCGCGCGGACCCGAGACGCTCGCCGAGCTCGTGGCGGAGCTCGGCCCGAACGCGACGGCGGGCACCCCGACCGAGGCCGCGGAGGCCGGGGAGTTCGTCATCGTGACGGTGCCGCTGAAGGCGTACCGCGACATCCCCGTCGAGCCGCTCGCCGGCAAGATCGTGATCGACACGAACAACTACTACTGGGAGCGCGACGGCCACATCGCCGAACTCGATTCGGGTGAGGCCACGGTATCGGGCCTGCTGCAGGCGCACCTGCCCGATTCGAAGGTCGTGAAGGGCTTCAACAACATCGCCGCGGCGGCGATCCTCACCGACGGCACTCCCACCGGAACACCGGGTCGCCGAGCGCTGTCGACCGCGAGCGACTTCGACGAGGCCGCGGAGCTCGTGACCGCGCTCTTCGACGACCTCGGATTCGACTCGGTCGTCATCGGCGCGCTCGCCGAGAGCTGGCGCGTGGATCGGGACCAGCCGGCGTACGTCACGCCGCAGAACCGCGAGGAGCTCGTGGCGAACCTCGCGCGAGCGGAGCGCGTCGCGGCCTAGTCGGGCCATACCCGAGGGTTCGGCCGCACTCAGGTCACTCGAGCCACTCGGTGATGAACGTCGGGCTGGCGTGGATGTGCGTCGAGATCATGGCCTCGGGCCCGATGATCACGAACTTGTGCGGCGTCTGCGCCGGCACGACGAGCACCTGGCCGCCGACCGCCTCGAGCTGTTCGTCGCCGACGGTGAACAGGGCGCGCCCGTGCCGGATGACGAAGGTCTCCGAATACGGATGCAGGTGCAGGCGCGGCCCTGAGCCGACCTTCGAGCTGTACGTGAGGATGAGCGACACGTCGGAACCGATCGTCGCGCCCTCGATCGACTCGTGCCAGTAGACGTCGTCTTCGGCCACGCCGCTGCGCTGGTGCTTCAGAACCATGGTGTGCTCCTCGCTTTCGCAGGGCACACGGTACACCCGGCGTCGTTCGGCCGCATGGAGCATCGTCGCAGGCGCATCGCCCGGCCATCATCGCCGGGTCGCCATCGCAGGGCCGCCACCGCCCTGGCACCTCGCCCGATCATGCTGGCCGCAGCCGGTCAGGCGACGGCGACGGCAACTGCGCCTGCCGGGTCGGTCGGGCTGGCCGAGTCGGTCGGGCCGGCCCGTCGACGAGCGAGCGCTGCGGCACGCCGAGCCGGCGACACCGTCGACGCGCACCACTGCTGCGGCCCCATGCCCGGCGGCGGCATCACCTCGGGCGCGCCGCCGGCCATTCGGATGCGCCACCCCGAGCTGTCGATGCTGCGGTGATGGAACCAGCACAGCAGCACTCCGTTGTCGGTGTGCGTGGCGCCGCCGTGCCACCAGGGGATGACGTGGTGCACCTCGGTCGCCCACGCGGGGGTGTCGCACCCCGGAATGATGCAGCCGCCATCTCGTGCGGCGAGGGCACGGCGTTGGGTGCGGTTGAAGCATCGTTCGGTCGTGCCGATGCCGACGATCCGGCCGTTGGCGGCGAGCGTGACGCGCTGGATGCCGTTCGCGCTCGCGTGCTGCTCGACCGCTCGCATCGAGATCGGTTCGTCGATGCCGTCGACGTGACCGACGCCGTGCCCGGTGCGGAGGTCGTCGGCGAGCACCGTGACGACGATCGTCGGGGACGCGCCGCCAAGCGTCGGAAGCTCATCGGCCCGTGCCGCGATGTCGAACACGGTGGCGATCGCGTCGTGCTGGCGTTGGGCGCGCGTGCGCGGGTCTCTGCGACCGGATGCCTCGGGCGCCGGGTGCTCGGCCCTGCCGGACTGCTCGGCGCCTGCGCCAGCGCCGGTGCCGGCCGGCGGCGTCACGGTCTGATCGTCGATGGGCAGGAACCCGGTCGGCTGCCGGACCTCGGCCCACACCGCGGCCTGCATGCGCGTCTCGGTGGCCGTCGCCGGGGAGGTGACCGCGGCGCCGGGCGCTGCGGCGACGCCGATCGCGGCGCAGACGAGCTCGTGCTCGGCGGCGCGCACCCCGTCGAGATCGCCGTTGGCGTGGCGAGGTAGCACCGCGTCGAGTGCCTTCGTGATGACGGATGCGGAGTCGATGCCGAGTTCACCGGTGCGAAGGCCCTCGGCGACGCGTTCGAAGCGGGGCGGCATCGAATCGCCCAGCAATGTCGAGGTACGTCGAACCGCTGCACCGAGCTTGAGGCGCGTGCGCGCGGTCTGCATCGACACCCTGGTGAGGTGTTCGAGGAGTTCGACGGCGCTCGTGCACCCCTTCTTCGCCGCGAGTCCTTCGCGACCGAGTGAGATGCGCGAGCGGTGCTCGATCTCACCTGCGGCATGAACGCGAAGGGTGTCGGTGAAGCGGCCCAGGCGCTCGATCTCGGTGACGGCCGCGAGCACGTCGCGATCGTGCGCGCCCGCGAGTGCAGCCGGCGCCCTCGCAACATCGAGCAGCTCGCCGACACGATCGGCGAGCTCTGCGGCGAGTGATGCGAGGCTGCGCTCCATGTCATCGACACTACGGGTGACCACTGACATTCGGATCGCCCGGAAATCTGCTCTGATCGGCCTGTTTGCCTGTGCAGAACTTCCGCCGAGCGGTGCCTGTGGAGGGGGAGTCGCTCAGGCGACCGCGAGCACCTCGTCGAGCACCGGATGCAGGTGCCGCGTCGTCAGCACCGACGCCGCGTGCCGGGCGCCCGCCTCGAGAGCCTCGCCGAGCGCGGCGCCGCCGAGGTGCGCGTCGAGCACGCCGGCCATGAAGGCGTCGCCGGCCCCGTTGGTGTCGAGCACCTCGACGGGCACGGCGGCGACCTCGGTCAGGGGCATCCGCTCGCCGTCGCGGTCGCCGCGCGCGACCGCGATCGCGCCCTGCGCACCGAGAGTGCAGACGACGACGGATGCCCCGTCGCGCACGCACTGCTCCATGAACGGCCGCGGGTCGTCGCCGATGCGGTCGGCGTTCATGAAGATCCAGTCGGCGGCGTCGATGAACGGGCGGTGGAAGTCGGCGCTGCCGTCGTAGTCGTGGATGTCGGTCCAGATCGGCCGGCCGGTGGCGCGCGCCGCATCGATGAGTCCGCGCGAACGCTCGGAGAGGTCGAGCACGATCGCCGGGGCATCCGCCATCGCCTGCGCCAGTTCGGCCGACGGCGGCGTGCCCGGGTCGGCGGGCGCGCTGAGGTAGAGCGAGACGCGCTCGCCCTGCCGCGTCATGAGGTTGAGGTGGCTCTCGGTGCGCGCGGCGGCGAGGCTCGAGAGCGCGACGCCGGATGCCTCGAGCGCGCCCTGCACCCGGCGGCCCTCGACGTCGTCGCCGATGAGGGTGTGCAGCAGCACGGGGCGGCCGAGGCCGGCGAGTCCGAGCGCCTTGCCGGCCGAGGTGCCGCCGATCGTCTCGTAGTCGTCGAGCGCGAACTGCATGTGGGGCACGGGCTCGGGCAGGTGCTCGAGGTACACGATGCGGTTCCAGGCGGCCGGTCCCGAGATGACGATGGATGCGCTCATGGTTGGCCAGCGTAGCGCCGCCGGCGCCGGCGGCGACGGCGGTGGCGACGGCGGCGACGGTCGCGGCAGCACTGCGCCGTCGCTCCGTGCGGGCACTGATGCCGCACCGCGTCGCGAGGGCGACGATATTCCTGAGAATCTCTCACGAGAGGAGCGCGCCATGTCGGTCAGCATCGGGGGAGTGGAGCTCTACATGGGGCCGACCGCGGTCGGCGGCCCCGACGATCTCGACCAGGCGATCCGCGACTTCATCGGCGACGCCGAGCACAATCTCGCCATCGCCGTGCAGGAGATCGACTCCCGGCCGATCGCCCAGGCGATCCTCGCGGCCAAGCTGCGCGGGGTGCGGGTGCGGGTCATCCTCGAGGGCGACTACCTCACCGAGGAGAAGGCGCTCGAGGACCCGTGGGGCGTCACCGGCGCCCACGAGGAGAACCGCGTCATCATGGGCGCCCTGCTGAAGGCGCGCGTCGACGTGATCAGCGACCTGAATCCGAAGATCTTCCACCAGAAGTTCATCGTGCGCGATTCGGGCAAGCCGAGGGCGGCAGTGCTCACGGGCTCGACCAACTTCACGCTCACCGACACGGGCAAGAACGAGGAGGTCGGCATCGGGGCCGGCCAGAACCTGAACCACGTCGTCGTGCTGACCGGCCAGCTCGCCGCCACCGAGTACCTGCGCGAGTTCGAGCGGATGCGCTCGGGCACGTTCGGCGACCTGCACGAGCGCGTCGAGCCGAAGCCGAAGGAGTTCGACCTGCCCGAGGTGCGGGTCAAGCCGCTGTTCGCCCCGCGGCACGGCCCCGAGATGGAGATCATGAAGCAGATGCTGAAGGCGAAGGACTCGATCGACTTCGCGATGTTCACCTTCGCGCAGTCGTCGGGCATCGACGACACCATGATCCGCCTGCGCCCGCTCGTGTCGCGCATCCGCGGCGTGCTCGACCGCGACCAGGGCGCCGCGAAGTGGGCGGCGACGAGCGACCTCGGCCACGGCGACGTCGAGCTCTTCGCGAACCGCCGCAACACCGGCGTGCGCAAGCTCCACCACAAGCTCATGGTCATCGACGAACGGCTCATCATCGTCGGCAGCTTCAACTACACGGCGCCCGCCAACACCCTGAACGACGAGAACATCATCGTGATCGGCGACCTCGAGGAGGAGCCGGGCAGTGCAGCGGATGTCGCGCAGCGCGAGCTCGCCCACTACGCGCTCACCGAGATCGACCGCATCATCGACGACCTCTCGGCGCCGGTGCCCGTCTCGCCGTAGCGCGAGTTCTCCACAGTTGCGCGCGAGCGGCGACCCGACCGTCGATCGCCGCTAGCGTCGAGGGATGTATGGACCGTTCGGTTTCGACCTGCTGTACTCCGCGGCGTGGGTACTGTTCGCGCTCACGCTGCTCGCCGTGCTCGTCTGCCTCATCGTGCTGCTGATCTCGGCTTCGAGGGCGCTGAACGCGACTGCGCGATGGAACACGGTGCGGACCGAGCTGCTGCTCGCAGAGGCATCCGCGGGGTTCGACGACCCCATGAACCCCGACGCTTCGACCGCCGACCGATCGGCATGAGCGTCGCGCCACGTTCGGCGCGCCCCTGAGCTGGTAGCGTCGCAGCCGTGAATTCGACGAGCACTCTCGCGATCGACGCCGGCCAGTCGGGCATCAAGGTCAGGCACACGGATGCCTCGGGCTCCGGTGAATGGTCGGCCCCCGGCATCCGCACCGACCTGCCGCTGCTGCCCCAGCTCGCGCGCATCATCGAGCAGGCGCACGAGGGCGGCCGAACGGCCGAACGCATCGGGCTCGGGGTCTCGGGGCTGACCGACGACGAGTTCGACGCCGGCTACCTGCTTGCCGCCGCAGCGCCGATCGGCGCTCGCAGCGTGCACCTCGCGCACGACTCCATCACCGCCTACCTCGGTGCCCTCGGTGACGAGCGCGGCGTCGTCGTCGCGGCCGGTACGGGCGTCGTGACGCTCGCGGTCGGCGCCGACGAGATCGCCCGGGTCGACGGGTGGGGCTACATCATGGGCGACGCCGGCAGCGGCTACTGGCTCGGGCGGGCCGGGCTCGAAGCCGTCATGCGCGCCCACGACGGCCGCGGCGCCGCGACCGCGCTGACCGAGGTCGTGCAGGCCGACTTCCCCGACCTCGAAGCGGCGTACATCGAGCTGCAGGGCGACCTCGGCCGCGTGCAGCGCATCGCGTCGTATGCGCGGGCGGTCGCCGACGCCGCGGCCGCCGGCGATGCGGTCGCCGAGCGGATCATCACCGATGGGGCGCGGGAGCTCGCGGCATCCGCGTTCGCAGGACTCCGCCGGGTCGGCGAATCGGGCGCTCACGACACGCACGTGCGGGGGGTCGGCGGCCTGTTCCTCGGCGAGGTGCTCGGGCGCGAGTTCGTCGCGGCGATCCGTACCGAGATTCCCGGCGCCGAGATCCGCCTCGGCGATGCGCACCCCCTCGACGGCGCTGCGGCGCTCGCCGACGTCGCGCCGACGAGCGCGCTCGCGGCGCACATCGCCGTCGCTCGCGTCTGACGCGACGCAGAACGAGCGCCCACGGGGTGTTCCCGCAAGCGCCCGCTGCCGTGCGTCAGCCGCGGGTGAGGTACGCCTCGATGCGATCGAAGGCGCCGATCCAGACCTCGGTCTGGAAGAAGTCGCGCACCTGGGGCGTCGGGAAGCCCGTCTGCTCGACCGTCACGAGCGTGCCGCCGTCGGCGGCCTCGAACGTGACGACGACGTGCGTCGTCATGCTCTCGCCGTCGGGTCCGCTGCCGGTCGACTCGGTGACGAGTCGGTGGGGGCGGTCGATCTCGAGGAAGGTCTGCACCTCTCGGAACAGGGTCTCGCGGTTCGGGCCCCACACCGCGGTCTGCGTGCCGCCGACGCGGAGGTCGACGTCGATCTCGACGATGCCGGGCTCCTCGTCGAGGATCGAGAACCAGATCTTCTGCTGCTCGGCATCGGTGTAGGCGTCGAAGACCTGCTCGGGAGTGGCGGGAAGCCGGCGTTGGAGTCGGAGGCCGATCGTCTCGTTCGTCGTCGTGTCGCTCATGATTCCGTTCCTTTCGCGAGGGTGAAGTAGGCGTCGAGGCCGTCGAGTCGACGTGCCCAGAGCCGCTGATAGAAGGTGATCCATGCCATGGCGTCGTCCAATCGTTCGGCGCCGAGGGTGACCTGCCGCACGCGGCCGACCTTCTCGGTCGCGACGAGCCCGGCGGATTCGAGCACGTCGACGTGCTTGCGGATGCCGGTGAGGGTCATGCCGCTCGGTTCGGCGAGCTCGGTGATCGTCGCGGGCCCGGCGCCGAGCCTCGTGAGGATGCCACGCCGGGTCTCATCGGCGAGGGCGCCGAAGGCCCGGTCGAGCGTCGATGCGTCGAGGGTTGATTGCTGAACCATGTGGTTCAGTGTACAACACTGAACCGAATAGTTCAATGATCGCGAACGATGGCCGTTACATCGTGTCGAGGATCGCGACGAGGTGCTCGAACGTCGTGTTCGGGTTCACGATCGCGAAGCGGGTGTTCGGCCGGCCGGCATGCGAGCTCGGCGTCACGAACGCCCGCTGCTCGTCGAGGAGGCGCGCCGACCACGTGTCGTAGTCGGCCTTCGTCCAGCCGTCGCGCTCGAACACGACGACCGACAGCTGCGGTGAGCGCACGAGGCTGAGCCCCTCGCGCGAATCGATCTCGTCGGCGATGCGCTGCGCGAGCGCGATCGAGGTCGAGATCGCCTTGCGGTAGGCCGTGCCGCCATAGGTCGCGAGCGAGAACCAGAGCGGCAGTCCGCGTGCGCGGCGCGTGAGGTGCGCGGCGTAGTCCGACGGGCTCCAGTCGCCGCCCTCGGTCAACGTGTCGAGGTACTCGGCGTGCTGCGTGTGGGCGCGGCGACCCTGCTCGGGGTCGCGGTAGATGAGGGCGCACGCGTCGAAGGGGGCGAAGAGCCACTTGTGCGGGTCGACGATCACCGAGTCGGCGTGCTCGACGCCCGCGAAGCGGTGTCGGGCAAGAGGCGAGAGCATGCCGGCCAGGCCGTAGGCGCCGTCGACGTGGAACCAGAAGTCGAAGTCGGCCTTCAGCGCGGCGATCGAGGCGAGGTCGTCGACGATGCCGAAGTTCGTCGAGCCCGCGGTCGCGACGACGGCGAAGACGGATGCCCCGTGCTCCTCGAGTGCCGCACGAACGTCGTCGCCCCGCAGCATGCCGTCGTCGGCCGGGGTCACGGGCACCACGTCGACGTCCATCACCCGGGCGGCCGACGCGATCGAGGAGTGCGCCTCGGCGCTGCAGACGATCCTCCAGCGGCCGCCGGGCGGCGCGGGCACCGCGGCATCCGCTGCGCCGTCGCCGAGCCGGTGGCGCGCGGCCTCGCGGGCAGCGACGAGGGCCGAGAGGTTGCCGAGCGTGCCGCCCTGCACGAAGACGCCGCCGGCGCCGGCGGGCAGGCCGAACTCGCGGCCGAGCCACGACAGCACCTCGTTCTCGGCGTAGACGGCGCCCGCACCCTCGAGCCACGAGCCGCCGTAGAGGGCGCTCGCCGAGACCACGAGGTCGAAGGCCGTCGCGGCCTTCGTCGGCGCCGTCGGGATGAACGAGAGGTACTGCGGGTGGTCGGTCGTGATGCACGCGGGGGCGAGCACGTGCTCGAAGAGCGCGAGCGCGCGGGCGGCGCCGATGCCCTGCTCGTCGATCGTGCGGCCGGCGAGGCGACGCAGCTCGGGCTCGGTGACCGGCTTGTCGAGCGGGGTGTCGTCGCTTAGGATGCGGCGGCGCGAGTACGCGAGCACGAGGTCGACGAGGTGCGAGGTCTCGTCGGAGGTCGAGTGCATGCGGGTGGCGGGGTCGCGCGGCTCGTTCGCTGCGAGGTCGAGTTCGGTGCGGTGCATCGGGAGGTCCCTTTCGGCTCGGCCGGCCGGGAGCCGGCGGGCCACGGGAAATCTTCACATACCTCGACGGAACCGCAAAAAAGCCTCACGATTCCTGCGTCGCGCGCCGTATTCACGTGGAATGCGGCGCGCGAACGCAACGGATGCTACTGGTGACGCAACGCCGCCTGCAGGTGCGCCTCGGGGTCGACGAGGTGGTTGTGGTCGTCGACCCCGAGTGCGACCTCGGCCCACTCGAGGGTGCCGCTGAACGCGCCGCCCCACTCCTTGTAGCCCTCGTACGCGGGCATGCCGGTGTCGCAACCCGTGTCGAGCCCCTCGTCGAACGAGAAGTAGAGCGCGTGCGTGTGCTCGACGCGGCCGGTGCCCGCGGCCTTGCCGTCGATGAAGAGCGAGACGTCGCCGCCCTTGCCGATACCGCCGCCGTCGTAGGCGAACTCGACCCGCACCTGGTGCTCGCCCGCGCCGAGCGCGGCCTCCGACAGGGTGGTCGAGCGCTGCAGGCCGCAGTAGTTGTAGTGGAAGCCGAGCCTGCCGTCCTCGGCGAAGAACGACCAGCCGCCCGTGCGACCGCCCTGCGCGACGATCGCGCCCTCGAGCGAGCCGTCGTCGGGCACGACCACTTCGGACGTGACCGAGAACGAGCGGTTCTTCACGTTGATCGCGACGTTCTCGCCGAGCCGGACCATGCCGGGGTAGAGCCGCAGGCGGTCGCCCTTGACGAGCGTCGGACGGCCCGCGATCTCGGGGTTCATGCGCTCGGCGGCGCGGTCGTCCATCGGGAACACGTTGTGGCGCGCCGCCTCGATGAGGAAGAGCCGCTGCAGCTCGGCGAGCTTCTCGGGCTGCTCGCCCGCGAGGTCCTTCGCCTGCGTCCAGTCGGTCGTGGTGTCGTAGAGCTCCCACACGTCGAGCGAGAAGTCGGGGGCCTTGGACACGACGTCCCATGGCGTGCGGTGCTTGGTCACGGCGGTCCAGCCGCGGTGGTAGATCCCGCGATTGCCCATGAGCTCGAAGTACTGGGTGGTGTGACGGTCGTCGGCGGAGGCGTCGTCGAAGCTGTACGCCATCGAGACGCCGTGCATCGGCTCCTGCGTGACGCCGTTCACGGTGTGCGGCTCGGCGAGGCCCGCCACGTCGAGCACGGTCGGCGCGAGGTCGATGACGTGGTGCCACTGCTCGCGCACCTCGCCCTTCGCCGCGATGCGGCTCGGCCAGTGCACGATCGTGCCGTTGCGGGTGCCGCCGTAGTGCGAGGCGACCTGCTTGGTCCACTGGTACGGGGTGCACATCGCGTGCGCCCAGGCGACCGAGTAGTGGTTGTACGCCTCGGGGCCGCCGACCTTGTCGAGGTGCTCCTTCCAGAACTCGACCGTCTCGAACTGGCCGCCGCCGTTCGAGGCCGTGGTCAGCATGTAGGCGCCGTTGATGCCGCCCTCGGCCGAGGCGCCGTTGTCGCCGATGATGTAGTAGATCAGCGTGTCCTCGAGGATGTCGAGCTCTTCGAGCGCATCGACGAGTCGGCCGGTGTGGTGGTCGGCGTACTCGAGGAAGGCCGCGTAGACCTCCATCTGGCGTGCGAGCACGGGCTTCTGCTCGTCGGGCACGTCGTCCCAGGCGGGCAGGCCGTCGGGCCGGGCCGTCAGCTCGGAGTCGGCGGCGATGACGCCGAGTTCCTTCTGCCGGGCGAAGGTCTGCTCGCGCTGCGCGTCCCAGCCGTGATCGAACCGCCCCTCGTACTTGGCGATCCAGTCCTTCGGCACGTGGTGCGGTGCGTGGGTCGCGCCCGGCGCGAAGTACACGAAGAACGGCTTGTCGGGCGTCAGGCTCTGCTGCTGGCGCACGTAGTCGATCGCCTTGTCGGCGAGGTCGGGCATCAGGTGGTAGTCGGGGTCGGTCGGCGGCTCGATCGTCGTGAGTCCGTCGATGAGCGCCGGCGTGTACTGGTTCGTCTCGCCGCCGATGAAGCCGTAGAAGCGCTCGAAGCCGCTCTGCGCGGGCCAGTGGTCGAACGGCCCGGTCGGGCCGGACTCCCACACGGGCACCTCGTGGCACTTGCCGAACTGCGCGGTGTTGTAGCCGTTCTGACGGAGGATCTCGGGCAGCGGCACGGCGGTGTTCGGTCGTGTCGAGCGGTAACCGGGCGCGGGCGTCGCGGTCTCGGTGATGTGGCCCATGCCGACGGAGTGGTGGTTGCGGCCCGAGAGCAGTGCGGCGCGGGTCGGCGAGCAGAGGGCGGTGGTGTGGAAGCGCGAGTAGCGCAGGCCCTCGCCCGCGAGGCGCTCGGCGGTGGGCGTGCGGATCGGACCGCCGAAGGCGCTGGATGCCCCGAAGCCGACGTCGTCGAGCAGGATCACGAGCACGTTCGGCGCCTGGGCCGGCGGCCGCGCCGGCTCGATGGGCGGGAACTTCTCGTCGAGCTTCTTCGCGTCGTACGCGACCGGTCCCTGATACGGGCGGTCGGGCACGGGAAGCACGGTTCCCGGTCGGACGTCGTTCATGTTTCCCCCATTCGTGCGGCGAAGATCGCGCGCACGCTCGATCTTCGCAGTGGGGGACGGGGTCGAACCCGAGCCGGGGCGCGCGCCGCGAGAGCGAGGCGGCGCGCTGCCCCAGAGGGTGCGACGGATGCTGGTCAGCGGCGCACGAACTCCTGCACGAAGTCCTCGTCGACGCTCACGCCGAGCCCCGGGCCGGTCGGCACCGTGAAGTCGCCGTTGGCGGCGACCTCGAGGGGGGTCGTGAGGATCCGGTTCGCGACCGGCAGGGTGAGCGGCTGGTACTCGAACGCGAGGAGCGACGGCGAGCTCGCCGCGACGTGCAGGCCGGCGGCCATCGCGATGCCGAACGCGGCCGAGTGGTGCGGTGCCACCTGCGCGTGGAAGGCGTCGGCGATGGCCGCGATCGCGAGCCCCTCGGTGATGCCGGTGCGTCCGATGTCGGGCTGGGTGAGACCGACGGCCCTGCGGGCCAGCCAGTCCGTGAACTCGAATCGGCTGCGCATCGCCTCGCCGACTGCGACCGGGGTCTCGATGGATGCCGCGAGGTCGCGGTGGCCCACGACGTCTTCGGGAGCGAGCGGCGCCTCGAAGAACCAGGCGTGGCGTTCGTCGAGCTCGCGGCCGAGTGCCTTCGCCTCGCCGAGGCGGTAGCTCCAGTGCGCGTCGAGCGCGACCTGCAGGTCGGGGTGCGCGCCGCGCACGGCGTCGTAGGTCGCGAGGTCGGTGCGGAGATCGGTGCCGAGGTGCATCTTGAACCGGCGGACGCCGGCTTCGACGAGCACCGCGGTCTTCTCGGCGATCTCGGCGTCGTCGGCGCCGCGCACCCCCGACACGTAGGTCGGCAGCACGTCGGCGAACCGTCCGCCTGCGAGCTCGGAGACCGAGAGCCCGGTCGCCTTGCCCCAGAGGTCCCACAGTGCGATGTCGACGGCGGCCATCGCGTCGGCCTGATGTCCGGTGAGGTGTCCGCGCTCGCGCATCGACTCCGACATCCGGTGCCAGAGCGTGCGCACCGAACGCGGGTCCTCGCCGATGATGAGCGGAGTGAGCAGGTGGTCGACGATCGCCGCAGCGACCTCGGGGGCGACGGGGGCGAGTCCTTCGCCCCAGCCCACCAGGCCGTCGTCGGTCTCGATCTTCACGATCAGCGTCTCGTAGCCGGGGGAGTAGAGGCTCCGCCACGGCGGCCGGATCATGTAGCCGCGGTGCTCGACCGCGGCCTCGCCCGCGTAGGAGTCGTCGGCATCCTCCTTCGAGATGAAGAGGGGGAACGTTTGGACGCGCGCGATTCTCACAGGGTCTCCGGTGACGTGGATGATCGAGAACGCCGTCGACGGATGCCGCGGCGGAGGTTCGGGCTGAGGTTCAGGTCGGATTCAGGCCGGGGCTCAGAGGGACGCGAACGCCGTCGCGGAGTGGGAGGGGCTGTAGCCGAGGGCGACGGAGATCTCGTCGGCGGCCTCGATCACCTGCAGCGCGATCTCCTGGTGGGGGGCCTGCAGGTCGAGCACCGAGAGCGGGCCGCTCGCGGAGAGCCCGGCGACGATCTCGCCGGCGCGGTTGCGAACGGGTGCGGCGATGCAGGCCCGCCCGAAGGCGAGCTCCTCGATCTCGGTGGCGTAGCCGCGGCTGCGGGTCTCCTCGAGCGCGACCTCCATGGCGTCGCGATCGACGATCGTGTGCGGGGTGAACCGCTGGGGCCCGTTCGCGAAGTACTCGTCGACGAGCGCGGACGGCATGCCCGACAGGAGCGCCTTGCCGAGCCCCGTCGCGTGCAGGGGCGCGGTGCGGCCCGCCATCGCGAACGACTTCGGTGCGAGTGCGCCCTCGAAGTTGCAGAGGTAGGTGAAGGTGAAGCCGCTGAGCTCGGCGACGTTCACGCCGATGCCGAGCCGGTGGGCGAGGTTCTGGGCGATCTGGCGCGAGGCGCGGAAGATCGGGGAGCCGTTGAGCGCGATCGTGCCGAGGGAGACGGCGGCGGGGCCGAGCCGGTAGAGGCCCGTCCGGTCGTCCTGGACGACGAACCGCATGCGGTCGAGTGCCGACATCATGCGCGACACGGTCGACTGGCCGAGACCGGTGAGGGCGCAGAGCTCAGAGACTCGCAGCTCGCCGGCCTCCTCGGTGAAGCACGCCAGCAGGGACATAGCCCGTTCGACGGTCTGTGTGCCGCCGACCGATTCCGATGCCATCGGGACTCTCCTTCTCCATGCAGTTGCCGCGCGTCGTTCCGAGCCGCTCGGGCTGCGCCGTTGCCGTCAGTGTAGTGAGCGGAATCGGCCGAGGCAATCCAAATATGGGTGAGTCATGCATTTTGTGGATTTCAGATCCGCATTGTGGTTTACTGGCCGCACGTCAGCGTTGACCACTTGTGACGACGACGCACAGGGGCCCTAAGCAGGGTCGCCATCTCTCGGGAAGTGAACGCAATGCAGCAAGCCATCCTCGACCGGCCCGCGAAACGCGAGACGACCGAGCCGCGATCCGGGCGGCGCTCGACACTCGGTGCGAAGGATCGCACCTTCGGATTCATGATCGCACTCCCCGCGGTCCTGCTCTTCCTCGTGATCGCGATCTACCCGCTCGTCTCGAGCATCGGCACGAGCCTCTACGACCAGTCGCTCCTGCGCCCCGACCGCACCTTCGTCGGCTTCGACAACTACACGGCGATCTTCGGCGAGTTCATGGCGCGCCTCGGCACGACGCTCACCTTCGCGACGCTCGCGACGATCTTCCCCGTGCTCCTCGGCGTGGCACTCGCCGTGCTCCTGAACGCGCGCATCCGCGGGCGGAACATCCTGCGCGGCACGCTCATGCTGCCGTGGCTCCTGCCCGGCGTCGTCGTCTCCTTCCTCTGGGCATGGATCTTCAACGACAGCTACGGCGTGCTGAACCACCTCCTGACGATGGTGGGCCTGCCCGAGGTGAGCCTGCTCGGCAACCCCACCGGCGCGATGGCCGCGGTGGTCATCGCGAAGACCTGGCACTCGTTCCCCTGGATCATGGTCGTCGCCCTCTCGGTGCTGCAGACCCTGCCGAGCGAGCAGCTCGAGGCCGCGACGATCGACGGGGCGACGCGCTCGCAGCGCTTCCGCTACATCTCGCTGCCGCACATCGTCGGCCCCGTGGCCCTCGTCGCGACGCTCGAGTTCATCTACAACTTCGGCAACTTCGACACGATCTTCGTGATGACGGGCGGCGGCCCCGGAGATTCGACCACGACGCTCGCCGTCAGCCTCTATCAACTCGCGTTCGGCAGCTACGAGCTCGGCAAGGCCTCCGCAATGGGCGTGCTCTGGCTCATCCTGCTCGCGATCATCTCGAGCGCATACCTGCTGCTCAACCGACGTCTGGAGAAGCGATGAGTCACGCCCGCGACATCGGAGAGGCGATCATCCGCCCGAGACTGTCGATCCCCGGGCGCATCGGGCTCATCCTGCTCGCCCTGTTCGGCCTCCTGCCGGTCTACTGGCTGACGTCGACGGCGTTCATGAAGAAGGAGGCGGTGTTCGCGCTCGACCGTCCGCTCTTCCCGGTCGACCCCACCCTCGACAACTTCATCGGGTTCTTCCAGAACGACGCGCTGCTGCAGAACCTCGCGAACAGCTTCATCGTCTCGACGGGCACGGCCGTGCTCTCCGTGCTCGTCGGCGGCATCATGGCCTACTCGCTCTCGAAGTTCCGCTACCGCGGGCGCAACGCGATCATGTTCATGTTCCTCATCGGGCAGCTCATCCCGGGTGCGCTGCTCCTGATCTCGCTGTACCTGATGCTGAGCTCGGCGGGCCTGCTCTACACCTACACGGCGCTCATCATCTCGTTCACGACGTTCACGCTGCCGCTCGTGGTGTTCCTCCTGAAGGGCATCATCGACGGCCTGCCCGACGAGATCCTCGAAGCGGCCAAGGTCGACGGCCTCTCGCGCATCGCGACGATGTTCCAGATCGTCTTCCCGCTCGTGGTGCCCGGCCTCATCACGGCGGCGATGTTCGCCTTCATGCGCGGCTGGAGCGACCTGCTCTTCGCGCTCACGCTCGCCGGACCCGACAAGCAGACGTTGCCGGCCGGCCTCACCCAGGCGTTCATCCGCGACGGCACTGCCGACTGGCCGGCGCTGATGGCGGCATCGCTCATCACCTCGCTGCCGCTCGCCATCATCTTCATCCTCCTCCAGCGCTACTTCGTCTCCGGCCTCGCGTCGGGGGCGGTCAAGGGGTAGCCCGTGATCAACCGAACCGCATCGAATCCACACCCGACGAAGGAGCAGTCCCCATGAACATCTCGACCTCGCAGCTCAGCCGCCGCGCCTTCCTCGGCGGTGGCACTGCACTCGCCGCGTTCGGCGCACTCGCCCTCGCCGGCTGCGCCACCCCGGCCGCGCCCGGAGCCTCCGCCGCCGCCAATGCGGCGACCAAGGCCAAGACGATCAACTTCTACGGCAACTCGCTCGGCGAGGAGGCGCTGAAGCCCGCTTGGGAGGCGGTGCTCAAGGACTTCTCCAAGGCGGAGGGCGTCACGGTCTCGCCCGTCACCTATCCCTACGACCAGGCGGCGACCCAGCTCGCCCTCACCGGTCGCGCCGGCAAGCTCATGGGCGTCGGCCAGTCGGGCGGATGGCAGGTGCTCACGCCGATGAACGTGCTCGCCGACCTCACCGACCTCGCCAAGGGGCTCGGCATCCCGCAGGGCGTGCTCGACGCGTACACGATGGACGGCAAGCTCCTCGTGCTGCCGCTCACGGCGGCCGGCATCGGCATCATCACGAACGGCGAGATCGCCAAGAGCGTCGGCATCAAGTCGGGCATGACGATCGAGCAGTTCGCGACCGCGCTCGAGAAGATCAAGTCGCAGGACTCCTCGCTGATCCCGTACGCGGCGGTCACGAAGAACCCCGACCTGAAGGATGCCACGCACTGGATGTGGGGCTTCGGCAGCCCGGTCGTCACCGACGACTTCGAGTGCACGATCGGCGACAAGGAGAGCGTGAAGGCGATCACCTGGTACAAGTCGCTGCAGGACGAGGGCCTGACGCAGACGAACGTGGCCCGCAGCGATGCGCGCATCCTGTTCGCGAGCGGGCGCGCCGCCCTCTACGACGATGCTCCGCTCGCCTCGACCTTCGTGAAGACGAACGGCGCCGCGCAGAACATCATCGACAACATCGGCGCGATCTCGCGTCCGACGGCCGGCGGCAACGAGTCGTACAACCGCGCCTGGGGCAGCGGCCTCTTCGCGAGCGCCGGCGAAGGCGAGCTCACGAGCCGCGACTTCATCACGTACGCGGCGACGAACGTCGACGCCGCGACGGCCTTCTACAAGCAGTCGGCCGTGGCGCCGGCCGCGAAGTCCGTCGCCGACCAGATCCCCGAGCTGGCCGCCGACAAGTTCCAGACGGCGTTCCGCACCGAGGTCTCCGAGCACGCACGCGGCGCCGCGTGGGACCGCGTGCCCGTGACCGCGCAGATCGACACGGCGATCGGTGCCGGCGTCGCGACCATCCTCGCGGGCCAGGTCGACGTGCAGTCGGGCCTCAACGCGCTGAAGGCGGAAGTGCAGGGCCTGCTCGACGCGAACGCGTAGCGCGCCTCGACGTCACCGCGTACGCCGCCTCCGCCCGGGGCATGGCCACCAC
>NZ_JBHURI010000028.1:0-47849 GCF_042673425.1 Agromyces sp. NPDC056965
CCCTCGGGCGGTGCGCCCGAGGGCCCTCCGATTCCTCAGGTGGGACTACTCGCCGACGAGCTCGTGGAGCAGCTCGATCGTCTGGTCCCAGGCGGCGGCGGCGTCGACCTCGCCGCGGTCGAGCGCCGACAGCGGCGGGCCGAAGACGTTCTCCTGGATGACCGAGTCGTCAGGGCCCTTGAACTGGGCGACGACACCCTCTGCGCGGGCGGCGAGGATCGCTCCGGTGGGGGCGCCGTTGAAGAACTCGTTCGGCGTCGCCTCCTCGGCGAGGGTCGTCTGCGCCTCGACGGTGCTCGGGAAGTTGCCGGCGGCAGCGGACTGCTTCACCTGCTGCTCGGGCTGCGTGAGCCAGTCGGCGAGCTTGGCCGCGGCTTCCTTGTGCTCCGAGGTCTCGGGAACCGAGAGGAACGCGCCGCCCCAGTTGGCTGCGCCGCCGGGGAAGACGTCGGCGAAGTCCCAACCGGTCGAGGCGTCGCCGCCGCCGGTCTCGACCTGACCCTCGACGACACCGAGCATCCAGCCCGGGCAGATGAAGGTCGCGAAGGTGCCGTCGACGAACGACTTGCCGCCGTTCCAGTCCCATGCCGTCTGCGCGGCCGAGAGGCCGTCGCCGACCGCTGCCGCGAGCAGGTCGTAGTTCGCCTTGAGGTCGGCGTTGTCCTCGACGTTCAGTTCGCCGTCGGCCGTGTAGTAGCCCTCGGGCATCTGGTTGACCATCGAGTTCCAGACGAAGCCGGAGTGGTCGAACCACGCCTTGCCGGTCGCCTGCTGGTACTGGCGGCCCACGTCGAAGTAGTGCGCCCAGTCGCCGTTCAGCAGCTCGGCGACGCTCTCGCGGTCGCTCGCGATGCCCGCGGCCTCGAGTGCGGGCCCGTTGTAGCAGATGCCCGTCGGGCCGATGTCGGTGCCGTAGCCGATGACCCGGCCCTCGGGGTCGGTCGCCTGCTCGTACTTCCAGTCGACCCAGTCGCCCTTGCGGTCGGCGATGCCGTAGTCGGCGAGGTCGACGAACTGGTCGGAGACCTCCATGATCGCGCCGAGCCAGCCTTCCTCGATCGCCACCACGTCGGAGAGGCCCGAGCCTGCGGCGAGCTTGGTGAACGCGTCGGTGCGGGCGTTGCCGCCGGTGTCGATGTTGGTGGCCTCGATCGTGACGCCGGGGTTGGCGGCCTCGTACTCGGTGTACAGGTCGTCGTATCCGAACGTGCCGAACGTGGTGACGGTCAGGGTGATGTCGCCGTCGGTCTCGTCGCCGCCACCTGTCGAACAGGCGGATGCGAGGAGGGCGATGGTCGCTGCGCCGGCTACGGCTGCGGCAACCTTCGTGTGGCGTGAGAGCTTCACGGTCACTCCTTTGTGTGTGCGTGGGCGGGAATGTGTCACAGTGCGTGAGAGCGCTCTCGTCCGAAACGGTGAGAGCGCTCTCACGATTCGAGAGGTGACTCTATGCAGTCGGATGGCCTCCTGTCAAGAGAGCGCTCTCACGGCGTGTTCGCGGGACCGCGAACGAACCCGCTGTGCGCGGTGGAAGGGCGGCTCGGCGAGCGTTCAGCACGTCCGGCGTAGACTCGCACGGTGTCATCGAGTGAGCGCCAGAACCCGTCCGACGAGGCGGGGCAGAAGCGTCGACTCGTGATCGCCGGCTCGTTGAGCCTCGCCCTGATCGCCGTCGCCGTCGTCGTGATCGGCGCCGTCTCCGGCGGTCCGGCCGCGGGATCGACGAGTGCCGGGGCATCCGATTCGACGGAGAGTGCGACCCCTCGACCGGTGTCGGGCGCTGCGCAGGAGCCCGCCGCCGTCGACACCTTCGACCGCACGGCGCACTCCATCGACGACCCGAACAGCATCTGGGTGGTCGTCGACAAGCTCCGCCCGATGAACCCGCAGGACTTCGAGCCCGAGGACCTCGTCGAGGTCGACGTGCCGCACACGTGGGAGCCGATGATGCGTCAGGAGGCCGCCGACGCGGTCGTCGCGATGTTCCAGGCCGCGTCCGACGAGGCCGACCTCACCCTCGCCTCGAACAGCGCGTTCCGCTCGTACAGCTCGCAGGAGGAGATCTACGACGGCGACGACCTGCTGACCGCGCGGCCGGGGTTCAGCGAGCACCAGACCGGACTCGTGATGGACATCGGCGCCGAGAGCGGCGACTGCTCGCTCGACGCGTGCTTCGCCGACACCGACGAGGGCATCTGGCTGCGCGACAACGCCTGGCGGTTCGGCTTCATCCTGCGCTACCCGGCCGACAAGACGCCCGTCACGGGTTACGAGTTCGAGCCGTGGCACTACCGCTACGTCGGCGTGCCGCTCGCGACCGAGATGCACGACACCGGCGTCACGACGCTCGAGGAGTTCTTCGGCCTGCCTGCAGCGCCCGAGTATGAGTGAGCGCGTGCCGCATCGCGGCCTCTCGCTCACCGTGCTGGTCGTCAACCAGCTCCTCGCCGGCGTCGGCGTGGCCTCGGGCATCGCCGTCGCGGCGCTCCTCGTCGAAGAGCTCACCGGCGTCGTCGCCCTCGCCGGCCTCGCCCAGTCGGCGAGCGTGCTCGGCGCCGCGATCGTCGCCATCCCGCTCGCCCGGCTCGCAGTGCGCTCGGGCCGCCACGTCGCCCTGGCGACCGGGTATGCGCTCGCCATGACCGGAGCCGTGCTCGTGATCGCGGCCGCCGCGAGCGGGTGGGTGCCGCTCGTCTTCCTCGGCCTGGCCGCGTTCGGCGCCGGCAGCGCCGCGGGCCTGCAGGCGCGCTTCGCAGCGACCGAGGTCGCGGCCGCCGGGTTCGAGGCGCGCTCGATGTCGATCGTGCTCTGGGCGACGACCATCGGCTCGGTGGCCGGCCCGTTGCTCTCGGCCACGGGCGACACCGTCGGCATCGCGCTCGGCCTGCCGCCGCTCGTCGGCCCGTTCCTGTTCTCGGGCGTGGCGTTCGCGCTCTCGACCCTGCTCGTGGCGACGCTCCTCCGTCTGCCGAAGCCCGGCACGATGGCGACGGATGCCGCGAGCAGCGCTCCCGACGTCGCTGCGACGCAGGCCGACGAACTCGCCCCCGATCACGTCGCCGACGCCGGGGGAGCGGCGCCCGCGGCCGAGCCGATCGGGGCCTGGGCCGCGTTCCGCATCGCCGTCCGCGAACCGCGCTCGCTGTTCGCGATCCTCGCCATCGTGTGCTCCCACACCGTCATGGTCGGCGTCATGGTGATGACCCCGGTGCACATGACCGCGCACGGCCTCTCGCTCTCGCTCGTGGGCGTCGTCATCAGCATCCACATCATCGGCATGTACGGCGCCAGCCCGCTCGTGGGGTGGCTCGTCGACCGCATCGGCCCCCCGCGGGTGATCGTCATCGGCGTCGGCATCCTCACGAGCGCCGCGCTCATCGGCATCCTCGCGCCCGCCGACGACATGCTGCTCGTGCCGCTGGCGCTCGGCCTCCTCGGCCTCGGCTGGTCGTGCGGGCTCATCGGCGGGTCGACGCTGCTCACGACCTCGGTCGAGCCGTCGATCCGGGTTCCGCTGCAGGGCGCGACTGATGCCGCGATGAACCTCGCGGCCGCGGCATCCGCTGCCCTGTCGGGGGTGGTGCTGGGCGCGGCGGGCTTCGCAGGGGTGAACGTCGTGGCCCTGCTCGTGCTCGTGCCGCTCGTGATCGCCGGTGCTCGTGCCCGCCGCGCGGGTCTCAGCGAGCAGTCGGGTCGACGCGCTCCCGTGCGCTGAGCGCCTCGAGCAGGGCGGCCGCGGTGGCGGCGTCATCGACGGTCACGACGAACCGCCGGCCGTTCCGGCGGGTGACCTGGACTGCCTCGCCGGCACGGAGCACGATGCCGAACGCGCCGTCGGGCGCGAGGCGGATGCCCCAGCCGCCGAACTCCGCCGTCGGGTGCACGTTCGTGACGGCGACCGCCTCGACATCGGCGAGCGGCACGCCGAAGCGCGGGATGCCGAGGGGCGAGCGGACGACGAGGCCGCGGTCGTCGACGCGGACCCGGAACACGAACGTCGCGGCGGCGAGGACCACGAGCAGCACGGTGACGCCGAGCATCACCCACCAGGCCGCGGAACCGGTGGCGGCGACGACGACGGTGCCGATCGCGAGTGCGACGATGCTCGCGACGATCGCGAGCATGCCGCCCCGCGTCATCGTGGTGGTGCGCACCCAGACCGCTCGCTCGCCGGCGGCGAGGTCGAGCGGTTCGACGGCGCGCGCCGGTGTGCGTCCGTCGGTCGTGACGTTCGGCTGTGCGAACCATCCGCCGAGGCCCGCCGCGATGGCGAGCACGGCGCTCACTAGGATCTGCATCCCGATGCCGGGTGCGTCGAGCGGATCGTCGAGTCCGCGCTGCATTCCGAACGACCAGGTGAGGCCGACGACCAGCAGCACGTTGGTGCCGATCGAGATGGCGGCGAGCAGCCGCAGCATCGGGCCCCACCGGCCGTCACGCGTGCCGACGAGCATGATGCCGGCGAAGAGCGCCACGAGTCCGAACCCCAGCACGGCCGTGCCGAGCGGGACCGACCACGCGGGGCCGAACCCGTCGGGGCCGCTCCCGCTCCAGTGCGTGGCGACCGTCGGCGGCACCTGGGGGAGCCACGCGACCATGAGCCCGACGGCGACGAGGGTGAGGATCGCCGGCAGCGCGCAGCCGATCAGCAGGAAGCGGCGGCGGGCGGTGCGGACGTCGGTTGGCGCGGTCATCGGTAGGTCTCCTTCACGAGGGCGGCGAGGGTGTCGGCGGCGAGGCCGAGGGTGCGGGCGCGGGCGCCGAGCGCTGCGATGTCGTGGTGCAGGTGCGCGAGGGGCTCGACGGCCTCGGTGACGACGGCGCCGCGGCCACGACGCATGTCGACGAGCCCCTCGTCGCGAAGCTGCTGGTAGGCGCGAAGCACCGTGTGCAGGTTGACGCCGAGCGCGCCCGCGACATCGCGAGCCGACGGCAGGCGGTCGCCTGCGCCGAGGCGCCCGGCAGCGGCATCGGCGTGGACGGACGCGACGATCTGGGCGAAGATCGGCGTGTCGCTCGCGGGATCGACTCGGATCAGCATCGGTACAACCTTTCAAACTGTTCTATAAATACTAGAACAGTTCTGCATCGGATCGGCAACCGTGCGCCGCGTCGTGATGGCGAGCCCCGGATTTCCGGTGAGAGCGCGCTCTCACCGGCTTCCCAGAGTTTGAGAGGCTTCCTCACAAATTCACGTGATGGGGTGGTGAACTTCCCCCCCGATCACGTACCCGGAATCCCCCTGTGCCCTTCCCCTTCTTCTCGTCTGCCTCCGCGCCCGCCGAACCCCCCGCACGACGCCGCTCGACCTATCGGGCCCCGTCGTCCGGCGACCCCGGGTTCGAGTCGGCCCCGGAGCCGAGCGTGACCGCCGACACGGCTGCGACGCCCGTCGCCGGCGCGACCCGGGCCGAGGCGACCGAGCTCGAACGCCGTGCCGACCGCCGTGCGCGGCACCGTGCCGAGCGCGTGCGCAACCGCCGCCCGTCGAGCGGTGCACCGCGCCGGTTCATGGCGCTCGGCTGCGCGAGCGCGATCCTCAGCGTCAGCGCGTTCGGCGCCGTCGCCGCCGCGTCGGCCGATGACGAGACGAGGCTCGCCGCCGCCCAGCAGAGCTCGGTCGCCGCCGCGTCCGCCGCGTCCGCCGGCGACGTCATCAACGCCCCGGTCTCGATCGCGAAGCGTCCGACGGTCACGAGCGGCCTCTCGACGGCCGCCGCGCCGTTCACCGGCGGCACGCAGGTCACCGTGGCCGGCGAGCAGCTCGACCAGGTCGCCCAGGTCGCCGTCGGCGGCGTCGCGGCACCCATCGTCGCCGCGACCGCCGAGCAGTTGACCTTCCAGGTCCCCGCCGTCGCCGACACCGCGCTCGGCGAGGTGGCCGTGGCGTTCACGGATGCCGCAGGCGCACCGATCGCCGTCGCCACCCCCGGCACCGCGACGGTCGCCGGAGCCGCGGCCCCCGCCTCCCTCGCCGCCCAGCTCACCGGGATCGACGAGGCCGCGGTGCACGCGCCCACGACGTCGCTCACGCTGACGTACACGTCGAACCCCGCGATCGATGCGCAGGTCGGATACGTGCTCACCTACTGGAGCAGTTACAACACCGCCCAGTACACCGTCTTGAGCGGTGTCGACTGCGCGAACTTCACGAGCCAGTCGCTCGTCGCCCGCGGCTGGGCCATGGACGCCGGCTGGTACTACGACCAGGCGACCGGTGCGATGTCGCCGAGCTGGTCGAGTTCGACCGCCATGCGCGACTGGCTGTACGGCCGCCCCGACCTCGCGACCCCGCTCGACGATTCGCAGCGCGGGCTCGTGAAGGTCGGCGACATCGCCCAGTTCGACTGGGACGGTTCGGGCGACCGCGACCACACCGCCGTCGTCACGCGCGTCGAGCACACCGCGAACGGCACCGCCGTCTGGGTCGGCGGCCACACGAAGGACGCCGACTACTGGAACGTCGACGAGGCGCTCGCCTCGGGCGGCGGCAGCGTCACCTACTTCTCGCTGAAGTAGGTCAGCCCCCGAGGGCCGCGTCGACGATCGCCTTCGCCTCGGCCTGCACGAGTCGCAGGTGCTCGGCGCCCTCGAACGACTCGGCGTAGATCTTGTAGACGTCTTCAGTGCCGCTCGGCCGGGCCGCGAACCACGCGTCAGCCGTCTCGACCTTCACGCCGCCGATCGCCGCGCCGTTGCCCGGTGCGTGCGAGAGCTTCGCCGTGATCGGCTGGCCGGCGAGCTCGGTCGCCGAGATCGCGTCGCCGTCGAGCTTGCCGAGGGCGGCCTTCTGGGCAGCGGATGCCGCGGCATCCGTGCGCTCGTAGGCCGGATCGCCGAAGCGCTCGACGAGGTCCGCGTAGAGCGCGGAGGGGGACTCGCCGGTGACGGCGCGAATCTCGGAGGCGAGCAGGCACAGCAGGATGCCGTCCTTGTCGGTGGTCCAGACCGTGCCGTCGAAGCGCAGGAACGAGGCGCCAGCGCTCTCTTCGCCGCCGAAGCCGACCGAGCCGTCAACGAGGCCGGGCACGAACCACTTGAAGCCGACCGGCACCTCCCAGAGACGCCGGCCGAGGGCCGCGGCGACCCGGTCGATCATCGAGCTCGAGACGAGGGTCTTGCCGATCGCGGCATCCGCTCGCCATTCGGGCCGGTGCGTGAAGAGGTACTCGATCGCGACCGCGAGGTAGTGGTTGGGGTTCATGAGGCCGCCGTCGGGCGTGACGATGCCGTGCCGGTCGGCGTCGGCGTCGTTGCCGGTGAGGATGTCGTAGCCCTCGTGCGCGAGCACCGAGGCCATCGCGCTCGGCGACGACGGGTCCATGCGGATCTTGCCGTCCCAGTCGAGGGTCATGAACGACCACGCCGGGTCGACGCGCTCGTTCACGACGGTCAGGTCGAGCTCGTAGCGGTCGCGGATCGCGCCCCAGTACGACACCGACGCCCCGCCGAGGGGATCGGCGCCGATGCGGATGCCCGATTCGCGGATCGCGTCGAAGTCGATGATGCTCGCGAGGTCGTCGACGTAGTTGCCGCGGAAGTCGTACGTCTCGACCCCGCTGGGCTCGGCCTGCTTGACGTCCTTCAGGCCGCCGGCGATGAGCTCGTTGGCGCGTGCCGCGATCCACGAGGTGGCATCGGAGTCGGCCGGGCCGCCGTGCGGCGGGTTGTACTTGAACCCGCCGTCCTGCGGCGGGTTGTGCGACGGAGTGATGACGATGCCGTCGGCCTCGCCCTCGGCGCGCCGCTCCGGGTCGTTGTTCCACTTCAGGATGGCGTGCGAGAGCGCCGGGGTCGGAACGTAGTCGTCGAACTCGTCGGCGAGCACGCGCACCCGGTTGGCCACGAGCACGTCGAGCGCGGTCGTCTGCGCAGGGGCGCTCAGAGCGTGCGTGTCGGCGCCGATGAACAGGGGGCCGGTGATGCCCTGCGACGCGCGGTACTCGACGATCGCCTGCGTGATCGCGAGGATGTGGTCTTCATTGAACGCCGTGTTGAAGGCGGAGCCGCGGTGCCCCGAGGTGCCGAACGCCACGCGCTGCTCGGGAACCGAGGCATCGGGATGCAGCTCGTAGTAGGCCCTGACGAGGGCCTCGACGTCGATGAGGTCGGATTCGATGGCCGGGGTGCCTGCGCGCTCGTGCATGCGACCAGTCTGGCACCGCGCGCCGGTTCAGACGAGGGCGTGCACCGCAGTCGCGATCGAGTAGATGGCGAGCCCGGCGAGTGCGCCGACCACGGTGCCGTTGATGCGGATGAACTGCAGGTCGCGTCCCACCTGCAGCTCGAGCTTCTCGGTGGTCTCCCGCGGGTCCCAGCGCTCGACGGTCTCGGTGATGACCCCTGCGATCTCGTGGCGGTAGTTACGCACGACGTAGGCCGCGGCATCCGTCACCCAGGTGTCGACCTTCGCGGCGAGGCCCTCGTCGGCGACGAGGCGCGCGCCCACCTCGACGACCGCGGAGGACAGCCCGGCCCGCAGCTCGCTCGACGGGTCGGCGAGCGCGGCGTCGAGCGTCGCCTTGACCGAGGCCCAGGCCTCGCCGGCGAACTCGCGCACCCGAGGGCTCTCGAGCAGCTCGGCCTTGAGCTGCTCGACCCGGGCGATCATCGCCGGGTCGTGCTGCAGGTCGTCGGCCAGCTCGGCGAGGTAGCGGTCGATCGCGTAGCGCAGCGGATGCCCCGGATCGGCGCGCACCGCCCGTACGAAGGCGAGCACCTCGCGGGAGGCGCGGTCGTCGACGAGTCGGTCGACGAAGCCGGGCAGCCAGCGGGGGAGCCGGTCGGAGACCATGCTGCCGAACGCCTCGGGGTGCGCTTCGAGCCAGGCCTCGGCCTTCGCGAGCACGGCGTCGACGGCGGCCCGCTGCTGGTCGGCGGCCACGAGCCGGGCACCGACCCGGCCGATCGCCGGGCCCCACTCGGGCTCGAAGAGATGGCGGCGGGCGAGCCGCTCGATCACGTCCTCCACGTCGTCGTCGCCGAGCAGGGTGAGCACGCCGCGTGCGGCGACGGATGCCTCGGCGGTGAGCCGTTCGGCATTGGCCGGCGTCGCGAGCCAGCCCCCGAGCCGGCGGGCGATGCCGATCGAGCGGAGCTTGCCGAGCACGACCTCGTCGGAGAGGAACTCGTGCTCGACGAAGGCGCCGAGGGTCGCGCCGATCTCGTCCTTGCGCCGCGGGATGATCGCGGTGTGCGGGATGGGGATGCCGAGCGGGTGGCGGAACAGCGCCGTCACCGCGAACCAGTCGGCGATCGCGCCGACCATGGCGCCCTCGGCGGCCGCGCGCACGTAGGCGAGCCACGGCACCTCGTCCTGCAGTGCGAACGACACCGCGAAGACGACGGCCGCCACGACGAGCAGCCCGGTCGCGACGCGCTTCATGCGGCGCAGCGCCGCGAGCCGCTCGACGTCGGTCGGCACGATCCGGTGGTCGTCGATCGTGGTCATCGGTGCCCCCTCACTTGCGCGTCGCACGGCGTCGCACGGTGTCGACGCTAGCCTGCTCGGTCGTGGCCCGGTGGATAGGCTGGCTGCATGACGGATGCCGCGCCCACATCGCCCGAGGAGACGTACTCCTACCTGGGGCCGGCGGGCACCTTCACCGAGGCGGCGCTCAAGCAGGTCGCCGCGGCATCCGGAAAGCACTGGCGCGCGGTGAACAACGTCGGCGAAGCGCTCGCCGACGTTACGAGCGGCCGCTCGACCGCGGCGATGATCGCGATCGAGAACTCGATCGACGGCGGCGTCTCGGCCACGCAGGACGCGCTCGCGACCGTGCCGGGGCTCCGGATCCTCGGCGAGTACCTCGTGCCGGTGAACTTCGTGCTCGTCGCCCGGCCCGGCACGGCGCTCGCCGACGTGCGGGTCGTGAACGCCCACCCCGTGGCCTACGCGCAGTCGCGCGGCTGGCTCGAGCGCGAACTCCCCGATCACGGGCACATTCCGGCGACGAGCAACGTGGCAGCCGCGGCATCCCTCTTCGAAGGCAGCCAGGCCGACGCGGCCGTCGCGCCGCCCGGCATCACCGAGCACCTCGACGTCGACGTGCTCGCACGCGACATCGGCGACAATCCCAACGCCGTGACGCGCTTCGTGCTCGTCAGCCGCTCGCGCGAACTGCCCGAGCCGACCGGCGCCGACAAGACGAGCCTCATCGTCGAGCTGCCCGATGACGAACCGGGCGCCCTGCTCGCGATGCTCGAGCAGTTCTCGACGCGCGGCGTGAACCTCTCGCTCATCCAGTCGCGCCCGATCGGCGACGCCCTCGGCCGCTATCGCTTCGTCGTCGACGTCGACGGACACATCGCCGACGAGCGCGTCGCCGACGCGCTGCTCGGCCTGCGCCGCACGAGCCCGAAGGTGATCTTCCTCGGCTCGTATCCGCGCGCCGACGAGCAGGCCGTCGCCTACCACTCGAAGTACGATGACGGCATCTTCATCGAGGCGCGCGACTGGTTGCGAGGCCTCTTGAGCGGCGAGCCCGACTGATCGGGACGCCCTGACCCGAGGAGTCTCGTGAGCGACGGAGCGACGATCGGCATCGACCCGCGGTTCGATCCGCGCTACCAGCGCGGGTACTCCGGAGGTGCAGCGGATGCCGCAGCGCCGCCGGTGCCGGCGGCGTTGCGGGTTCCCGAGCCGCCGGAGTCGATACGCGCGCGGATCGCGCCGGCGAACGATCGCGCTCCCGCGCCCGCTCCCGCTGCTGCGACGATGGCGCGCGCGGCAGACCTCGACGATGACCCCGAGCTGTTCGCGGGGTGGGTCTCCGAGGCGGAGCTCGCGTCGGAGGCCAGGGCCGACCTGCCGTTCCTCACGGCCTGGGCGGTGTCGGCGGCGGCCGTCGTCATCGGGGCGGCGCTCTTCTGGACGGGCATCTCGAGCTTCAACTACTTCGGCCCCTCGACCGAGTCCGATCGCGTGATCCAGACGCTCTCGTGGAGCGTGGCGCCGCCGTTGCTGCAGGCCGGGCTCCTCGGCATCGTCGTGATGCTCGTGTGGAGCGGTATCCGGCGCGCCCGTGCCCAGTCGTCGTCGCGACCTGCGCGAGGCGCCGGACCGGCCGAGGTGCCAGGGGCGCGGGCATGATCCGCCGGCTCGCGACGAATCCCGCCGCCGTCGCGCTCGTGGTGCTGCTCGTGCTGTGCCTCGTCGGCACCGTGTGGGGCGTGCAGCTGACCGTTGCCGATCAGGGGATCACGACCACGGGCGATCCGACGGAGCAGCAGGAGTGGCAGGCGCGCATCATGCGCCTCGCCGGCTTCGTCCCGACGGTCGCGACGTTCGTCGGCGTCGCGGCCCTGCTCGGCGTCCTGGTGATCGCGTCGGCGAGCCGGTCTCGCACTGCGCCCTCCCGACTCGAGGAGCCGACATGAGCGACGACGCCACGAGCGGGCTCGACCCGCGGTTCGACCCGCGCTACCAGCGCGGGTACGACGGGCACGGCGTGTCGGGCGTTGCAGCGGATGCCGCGGCGCCACCACCGCGTTCGGTGGAGGCTTCGAAATCGACGCCCTCGCCGGCGCCGGGAGTCGACCGTGTTCCTCAACTGCCGATACCGGCTGCCGCGGAACCGCGCGCGGCCGAGGAGGTCGACGGCGCCGTCGAGCAGCTCGTTCGGGAGTTCGGGCCCGGCGAGTCGGAACCCGACGGTCCGGCGGGCACGCTCCGGCCCTGGCTGATCGCGGCATGGGCGCTGCTCGGGTCGTTCGTCGTCGTCGGCGTCTCATTGATCTGGACGGTGAACAACGACGTGAACCTCTACACGGGACTGTCGCAGAACAACGCGCTCCGCGACCTCTCATGGATGGCGGCGCCGGCGCTCGTCAGGGTCGGTCTCCTCGGCGCGGTCGCGCTGCTCGCCGCGCTCACCGTGCGCCGCATCCGCTCGGCGCCACTTCGCTCGGACTCGGTGTCGCGCTACCCGGCATTCCTCGGCCTGATCGGCATGATCGCGGCGGCCATCCTCCTCGTCGCCTACTACGTCACGCTCACGGCGGACGGGCGCCTGAACAACTGGAACGGCGCCCCGGATGAGGAGCTCGTCCAGATGATGGCCGTTCAGCAGACCGTGAACATCCTCACCACCGCGGCGGTCGAGGCGGCCCTGTGGTCGGCGGTCGCCCTGCTCGCCCTCTGCGCGGTCAGCAGGATCAGTGCGGCACGCGCACGACCTGCGCAACCGGATCGACCGTGAACCGCGCCGCGGTCACGAGCCCGAACCCGGCTCGGCGCGGACGGGGAAGGTGAAGGTCACGAGAAAGCCCCCGTCGGGCTTCGCCTCCGATTCGAGCGAGCCGTGGAGCACCTCCGCCCGTTCGCGGAGGCCGATGAGGCCATGGCCCGAGGAGGGCAGGTTCATCGGCGGCCGCGTCGGTGGCGAGTTCGATACCGTGAGGCGGATCATGCGGCCGTCGGAGCGAGCCCGAACCTCGGCGGTGGCGCCCGGTGCGTGCTTCCTGACGTTCGTCAGGGCTTCCTGCACGACGCGGTAGAGCGCTCGACCGGCTCCGGGCGGCAGCGGCGAGGGCAGCTCGAGGTCGACGACCGTCGGGATCCCGCTCTCGTCGATGAGCGTCGGGATGTCCGCCTCGGTCGGCTGCGGCGCCATGAGGGCGCCGCCCGCATCCGGTGCGCGGAGCACGGAGACCATCTGCCGGAGCTCATCCAGGGTTCGCGTCGCGAGCGACCGGATGGTGCGCGCGGCTTCGGCGACCGTCGGATCGGGATGCGAGACCTGCAACGCGCCCGATTGGACGGCGATGAGACTCACCTGATGCGAGACGATGTCGTGCATCTCGCGCGCGATCCGGGTGCGCTCCGAGGCGATCGCCTCCTCCTCGGCGAGCTGCTGCGCGTTCGCCAGTGCGGCATTGAGCCGGTCGAGGCTCTGCGACAGCTCGGCCCGAGCCCGGACGAGCCAGCCGAGGGCGACCGGGGCAGCGGCCGTCATCATCGCGTACAGGAAGGTGTACGTCGTTCCAGCGGGGTCTTCCCAGCTCAGCCAGGGGAGATGGAGCTGGCTCGTGAAGACGATCCCGCCCGCGATCAGCGTCCCCCAGATCGGTGTTCGAGACACCGCAACCGCGAACAGTGCGATCAGGACGGGCACGAGCGTCGTCGTGAAGAACAACGCGGGGAGCGTGAGCACGAAGCTGAGCCAGGGGAGGCGGCGGCGCAGCGGAAGCCCGATGACCGCGAGGGCGCCGAGCGCCGTATTGAGCGGCGTCTCCCACGGGACCGAGGAGAGGACATCCGCGGCGGCGCACGCCAGGACGACCGCTTCCACGACGGCCGGATGCACCCGCAGACTCTGCCGCGTCATTCGGACTCCGTGAATGTCAGGCCGCCCCGCTCGGCGATGAGTGCCGCCTGGACACGGGTCGTCACGCCGAGTTTCGCGAGAATCGAGCTGACGTGATCCTTCACCGTCCCGACCCCCAGGAACATCCGGCCGGCGATCTCCGCATTCGAAGACCCCGTCGCGAGCAGCGACAGCACTTGTCGCTCGCGGTCGGTCAGGGCGCCGAGCGCAGCGGCGGCCTCGGGATCGGTGCTGTCGACATAGCCGTGCACCACGGTGTGCGACACCTGGGGCGAGAGCACCACCCCTCCTGATGCGAGCGCCCGGACCAGCACGGGCAGGTGCTCGGGATCCGTGTCCTTCAGGAGGAAGCCGATCGCGCCGCCGGCGAGTGCGCGGGAGATGTGCTCCTCGGTATCGAAGGTCGTCAACATCGCGACGACCGGCGGGTCGGCGAGCGTCTGCACGTCAGCGAGGATCTCGAGCCCGCTCCGGCCCGGCATCCGGATGTCGAGCAGGACGACATCCGGTCGACCACGTTCGATCGCGGCGAACGCCTCGGAACCGTCGACCGCGGCGATGACCTCGATGTCGTCCGCGGCCCCCAGTATCAACTGGAATCCGGAACGCACGAGCGCTTCGTCATCGACGACGACCACCCTGATCATTCGGCCTCCTCTGTCGAGATCCACGATACGGAGCTGGTGCCCGCCTCGGCCATGCCGCTGGGTGAGAACTGGTCGACCGGCGGGCGAGGAACCGGCGATCGGCGGGTGTTCCGTCGCCATGTCGGCGGGCAACGTTGAAGGCGGGCAGGCCGAACACGGCGTGCTCGGAAGGAGATGCCGCCGTGAACAGACGCAAGTGGTGGGTCGTTGGAACTGCGGTCGGCCTGACGGTGGCGACCGCCGCGACGATCGCCGTCGTCTCGCTCACCCCTGCCGCTGCCCCGAACCCATCGAGCGAGGCGACCGCAGTCGTCGAGCGATCGAGTGTCGTCTCGACCGTCAGCGGCAAGGGGGCGCTGGCCGCAGTGTCCACGGCGAACGCGTCGTTCGCCTCCGCCGGGACGGTGACGGGAATCGCCGTGACGCTCGGTCAGACCGTCACAGCGGGGCAGGACCTTGCGACGATCGACCCGGCCGCCGCGGATCGCGATCTCGAGAAGGCGCGGGGCGCGCATGCGGCCGCCGGCCAGGCCGTCGAGACCGCCCGCGCCAATGCCGCCCGTGCCCGAGGAGCGCTCGACGCCGCCCGCACTGCACTCCAGGTCGCGGCGCAGGCCCCCGTGGCCGCTCCGGTCGAGGGGGTTCCGAGCGAGGATCGGCCCGCGAAGATCGCCGCCGCCCAGCAGGCGGTCCGTGAGGCCGAAACCGCGGCCGCGACCTCCGAGACCGAGATCGGCGGTGCCGTCCGCACACGCGATGACGCAGCCCGTGACGTCGCTGCGGCGGAGTCCGCGCGCACGCAGACCACCCTGAAGGCGCCCATCGGAGGGGTGGTCACCGCGATCAACGGGACCATCGGCTCCGCCGCCGCTGGGGGCGGGAACAGCCAGGCTGGAGCCGGGCAGGCGCAGGCCGCTGCGAGCAACAGCCCCGGATTCATCCAGATCTCCGACACCTCGTCGTGGATGATCACCGTCGCGGTCTCCGAGCTCGACGTGACGAAGGTCGCCGTCGGGCAGGCGGCGAAGATCAGCCTGCCGGGGGCAGGCAACGAGATGATCACGGGCGAGGTCACGATCGTCTCGCCGACTCCTGCATCGGCGACGGACGGCGTCGTCAGCTACCCGGTCTCCGTCAAGCTCAACGAGGTGCCGAAGAACCCGAGACTCGGACTCACCGCGTTCGTCGAGATCGTCGTCGCTGAAGCGAAGGACGTTCCCACCCTCCCGAGCGAGGCGATCACCGAGACCGAGCCGGGGTCCGGGGGCGTTCGGATGCGAACCGCGAAGGGCGCGGTCACGTTCGTCGAGGTGAAGACCGGCGTGACCGGGGACGGCAAGACCGAGATCAAGTCCGGTGTGAAGCCGGGCGACACGGTGATCATCGACATCCCCACCGGCCAGCCCACGCAGACCGGGGACGACGCGGACACGGGACTCGAATTGGGGGCGGCGCAATGAACGTCGCACCGGCGATCCAGCTCGAGGGGGTGGGCCGCGTGCACGTCACCGATTCGGGCGACGAGGTTCACGCCCTCCGCGACATCGATCTGACGGTCGCCGCCGGCGAGTACGTGGTGATCGTCGGGCCGTCGGGGGCCGGAAAGTCGAGCCTGCTCAACATCCTCGGATGCCTGGACGCGCCGACCACGGGCTCGCTGACGATCGCGGGGGCCCCGGTCTCCGAGTTGTCGGAGGGACAGATCGCCCGGATCAGGAACGAGCGGATCGGATTCGTGTTCCAGTCCTTCAACCTCATCCCGGCGCTCACCGCCAGGCAGAACGTGGAGCTTCCCGCCGTCTACGCCCGCGTCCCGCGAGAGCGGCGGCGTCGGCTCGCGATGGCCGCCCTCGACCGGGTCGGTCTGGGGGATCGAGCCCATCACCGCCCGAACCAGCTGTCGGGCGGGCAGCAGCAACGCGTCGCGATCGCGCGTTCGATCGTCAACGAACCGGCCTTCGTCCTCGCCGATGAGGCGACCGGCAACCTCGACTCGAAGGCCACCGAAGACGTGCTCGGGATCTTCGACGAGCTGCACCGGCTCGGAACGACCATCGTGGCGATCACGCACGAGGACGATGTCGCGGCGCGAGCGGAACGCGTCGTCGTCGTCAGGGACGGCCGGATCGCGGAGACCTACCGGAACCGGGAACGTGTGCTGATATGAACATCATCGACTTCCTCACCGCCGCGTACCTCGGGGTCAGGGGCAACCTCACCCGTGCGGTGCTGACCATGCTCATGGTCATGATCGGGGTCGGCTCCGTCATCACCTTGGTCGCCGTGGGCAACGGGGCCACGAAGCAGGTCACCGATCAGGTCGCGGCCCTCGGCGCGTCGTCGATCGAGGTGCAGCCGGGATGGAGCGAGACGGCCCCGAGCCAGCTGACGTTCGAGGATGCTGACGCAATCCGCGACAGCAGCGTCGCTCCCGCCGTGGACGAGGTCGCGCCGACGGTGATCGGGCAGACGAAGGCACTCGTGGATCGGACGTCGGCGAACCTCACCGTCGTCGGAACCACGAAGCCCTACTTCGCGATCAAGAACTCGAAGCTCAGCAGCGGCCGCTTCCTCACCGCCGACGACCTCGGGCACGCGGTCGCGGTCCTCGACGCGACCGCCGAGCAGGCGTTGACGCCAGGCCGGTCCGCCGTCGGCTCGACCGTCATCGCCGGTGCCACCCCGTTCACCGTCGTCGGGGTGGTCGAGGAGCCGGCGGGTGCCGCCCGACTCGGGCTCACGTACGGCGGCACCCTGTACGCCCCGATCGACACGGTGCAGGGCCGGATCACCGGCTTCGGACCGCTTTCCGGCATCGTGGTCTCCGCCCGAACGCCGAACGCCGTCAACGACGCGATGGCGCAGATCACCGCGGTGCTGTCGGCACGCGGTGGCGCATCGTCGCCACCGCCGACCTTCATCTCTCCCGACGACATCCGGTCAGCGCTCGGCGGTGCGAGCGAGAGCCTCTCCGACATGCTCGCCGGGGTCGCCGCCATCAGCCTCGCCGTGGCGGGGATCGGGGTCACCAACGTCATGCTGCTCTCCGTCCGCGAGCGAACCCGCGAGATCGGAGTCCGGAAGGCCCTCGGTGCCCGACGGCCGTGGATCGCCGGGCAGTTCCTCGTGGAGTCGACCATCGTCAGCACGGCCGGCGGAGCGCTCGGCGTGCTGCTCGCGCTGCTCATCACCCGGTTCGACATCAATGGAGTGGCGCCGCTCATCGACCTTCCGACCGTGCTGCTCGCCGCCGGAATCTCGGTCGGGATGGGCGTGGTCTTCGGAACCTACCCCGCGGTCAGGGCAGCCGGGCTGCAACCCGTGCAGGCGCTCCGGTCGGGGACCTAGGCGCCGCGTCCGTCAGTGCGGCACGCGCACGATCAGCGCGGCCGGATCGACCGTGAACCGCGCCGCGGTCACGAGCCCGAACTCGTCGCCGTCGATCTCGAACTCCTCGGCGTCGCCGTCGATCTCGAGGTCGACCACGCGGCCGCGCAGGTAGACGATCTCGCTGCGCCGGTTGCCGCCCGTGAGGTCGAGGAACTGGCGGCCGAGCGCCGACTTCCGCAGCACCCGGTTCTCCCACGTGACCTTGCGCCAGATGAGCAGCCAGCCGAACAGGTTGCGGGGCGCCAGCACGACGACGTCGAGCTTGCCGTCGTCGATCTCTGCGTCGGGGATCAACTCGATGTTGCCGGGCAGGTAGCCGAGGTTCGCGACGAGGATGCTCGAGACCTTCGAGCGGTGGTGCCGGCCGACGTCGAGCCGGTGCACGACGCGATACGGCTTCGACGCGGGCAGCGCCCGCAGGCCCGCGTCGACATAGGCGAGCCAGCCCACGCGCTTCTTCAGGTCGGGGTTCGTGTTCGAGATCATCGCGGCGTCGATGCCGATGCCGCTCATCACGAGGGAGACGTGGGTCTCGTCGGACCCGTCGGGCCGGGTGATGTCGGCCACGATGATGTCGACGGCGCGATCGAGGCCGGCGAAGGCGAGCACGACGGCGTCGGCCTGGTCGTTGACGGGGATCTCGAGGTTGCGGGCGAAGAGGTTGCCCGTGCCGATCGGCACGAGCCCGAGGGGCACGCCGGTGCCGCGCAGGCCGGCGGCGACCGAGCGCACGGTGCCGTCGCCGCCCGCGGCGATCACGAGGTCGACGCCCGCCTCGAGGGCCTCGCGTGCCATGCCCTTGCCGGGGTCGTCCGCCGCCGTCTCGATCCAGAGTGACGGGGCGAAGTGCTGTCGCTCCTCGGCCGAGGCGACCGCTGCGCGCAGGGTCTCGACCCCCTGTTTCGTGGGGTTGAAGATCACGGCCGCGCGCGGGCGTGCACCCGCGACATCCGCCGCCCCCTGCTGGTCTGCCGTCACGCAGCCAACGGTATTGCATCGCGCCGGGAATTCACCCCGTCGCCCGCGGCCGCGGGATCGGCGGAACCGCAGATCAGGCCGTCGGATGCCGCCGCTAGACTTGCTCGGGTGATCGATCCCGTGCTGCTTCGCGAGAACCCCGACCTCATCAAGCGCTCGCAAGAGCTCCGTGGGGAGTCCGTGGCGCTCGTCGACGCGGCCGTCGAGGCCGACGCCGCGCGGCGCACCGCGATCACGGTCTTCGAAGCGCTCCGCGCCGAGCAGAACGCCTTCGGCAAGCAGGTGGCGCAGGCTCCGAAAGACGCCAAGGCCGCCCTCGTGGCCGAGGCGCAGGAGCTCGCCGCCCGGGTGAAGGCCGCCAACCAGGCCGCGAGCGACGCCGAGGCCGAGTTCACGCTCGCCGTGCAGCGGCTCGGCAACGTCGTCATCGACGGGGTGCCGGCCGGCGGCGAAGACGACTTCGTCGTGCTGCGCGAGGTCGGCGAGATCCCGGCGTTCGACTTCGAGCCGCGCGACCACCTCGAGATCGGCGAGCTGCTCGACGCGATCGACATGCAGCGCGGCGCGAAGGTCTCGGGCGCGCGCTTCCACTACCTCAAGGGCATCGGCGCCCGCCTCGAACTCGCGCTCATGAACATGGGCCTCGATCGGGCGATCGCGGGGGGCTTCACCCCGCTCATCACGCCGACGCTCGTGCGGCCCGAGATCATGCAGGGCACCGGGTTCCTCGGCGCTCACTCCGACGAGGTCTACTACCTGCCCGAGCAGGAGCTCTACCTCACGGGCACGAGCGAGGTCGCGCTCGCCGGCTACCACGCCGACGAGATCATCGACGTCTCGAACGGCCCCATCCGCTACGCGGGCTGGTCGACCTGCTATCGCAGCGAAGCCGGCAGCCACGGCAAGGACACCCGGGGCATCATCAGGGTCCACCAGTTCAACAAGCTCGAGATGTTCACCTACATCGACCCGGCCGACGCCGAGGCCGAGCACGAGCGCCTGCTCGCCTGGCAGGAGGGGATGCTGCAAGACCTCGGGCTCTCGTACCGGGTGATCGACACCGCGGCCGGCGACCTGGGGTCGAGCGCGGCCCGCAAGTACGACGTCGAGGCCTGGGTGCCCACGCAGAACGCGTACCGCGAGCTGACCTCCACCTCGAACTGCACGACGTTCCAGGCTCGTCGCCTCGACATCCGGCACCGCACCGAGAGCGGCAAGACGGCCCCGGTCGCGACGCTCAACGGAACGCTCGCGACGACGCGCTGGCTCGTCGCGATCCTCGAGACGCACCAGCAGGCCGACGGCTCGGTCGTGGTGCCCGAGGCGCTTCGCGGCTACCTCGGCGGCCTCGAGGTGCTCGAGCCGATCGCATGAGCATCGAGCGGATGCCGCGGCTCGACGTCGACGAGCAGTGGTTCGTCGCGCTCGACGTCGACGGCACCATCATGCACGAAGACGGGTCGATCGACCCCGCCGTCGTCGACGCCGTCGCGGCGGCGCGCGATCGAGGTCACGTGGTCACGCTCGCGACCGGGCGATCATGGGCGACGACCGCGCCCGTGCTCGACCAGCTGGGGCTGAACCCCGAGTACGTCGTGTGCGCGAACGGCGCGATCACGATGCAGCGCGACGACTCGGCGCCCGATGGATACGTCCGCCGTCATGTCGAGACCTTCGACCCGACGCAGGTGCTCGAGCGCATCCGCGGGTTTCTGCCGTCCGGCAAGTTCATGGTCGAACTGCCCGACGGCTACCGCCTCTACACCGAGGGCATGACGGAGTGGAACCTCGAGAACGCCCGCGAGGTGCGCTTCGAGGAGCTGCTCGACCAGCGTGCCACCCGCGTCGTCGTCACGAGCCTCGAGCACGGGCTCGACGAGTTCTTCGGCATCGTCGACCAGATGGGGCTGCATCACGTGAGCTACGCGATCGGCTGGACCGCGTGGCTCGACATCGCCCCCGACGGCGTCAACAAGGCGACCGCGCTCGAACGGGTCCGAGGCTGGCTCGAACTGCCGATCGATCGCGTTCTGGCCGCCGGCGACGGGCGCAACGACCTCGAGATGTTCGCGTGGGCTGGGGCCGCCGGCCGCGCCGTCGCGATGGGCCAGGCGCCCGACGAGGTGCGCGAGGCCGCGAACGAGGTGGGCGGTTCGGTCGACGACGCCGGCCTGGCGGCGGTGCTCCACTCGTTGCCCTGACGCCTCGCGGTTCGCGGCGTTGTCGGGAGGCTCGAAGGCCGTCGGCATAGAATCGGCCGCGTCGGAGGGGTGCGATGAGCGAAACGGACGACCAACGAGCGGATGCCACTGGGCAGGCGTCGGTGCCGAGGCACGGTCGACTGCCGAAGCGCGGTCCCGCATCGACATATCTGAAGCTCGCGGCATCCGTCATCGCTGTGCTCGCCGTGAGCGCCACCTCGGTCGTCGCATACGCCGCGATCGATCTGGTGCAGTCGGTCGCGCCCGGCACGGAGCTCGAGAGCGAGCACCTGCTCGACGGCGTGCCCGACATCGGTGCGATGGAGGGCGGTCTCAACTTCCTCCTCGTCGGCAGTGACAAGCGCCCCGAGAGCGGCGCGTTCGGAGATCCCGAAGAGGAGTCGGCCGAACTCAACGACGTCAACATGCTGCTGCACATCTCGCAGGACCATTCGCATGTCGAAGTCGTCAGCTTCCCCCGAGACATGATCGTGCCGGTGCCCGAGTGCGCAGACCCCGAGGACCCGGAGGGCGAACCGCTCTCGGCGATGTCGGGCGTGAAGATCAACACCGTGCTCGGTCACGGCGGCATCGGCTGCGTCGCGAAAACCGTCGAAGCGCTCACCGGTGTGCAGATCCCGGTCGGCGGCGTCGTGCAGTTCGACGGGGTTGCGGCGCTCAGCACGGCAGTCGGCGGCGTCGAGGTGTGCGTTGCGGAGCGCATCGACGACGACTACGCGGGGCTGCATCTCGATGCCGGCACGCACACCCTCGCCGGCTACGACGCGCTCGCATTCCTGCGCTCTCGGCACGGCGTCGGCGACGGGAGCGACCTCGGCCGCATCTCGAACCAACAGATCTTCCTCGCCTCCCTGATGCGCACCTTGCAGGCCGACGGCACGCTCAGCGACCCGACGAAGCTGTACTCCATCGCGAAGGCCGCGACCTCGAACATGAGCCTGTCGCCCGCCCTGCAGGACCCGATCAAGCTCGTCTCGATCGCGAGGGCACTGCAGGACGTCGATCTGTCGAAGGTCGCGTTCATCCAGTACCCGACCGGGTACAACGACGACCGCACGGCGGTGCTCCCCGCGGAGTCGGCCGCTCAGCTCAACGCCGACCTGCAGGCCGATCGGCCGGTGGCCATCGATCCGAACGCCACGTCCGGATCCGAGTTCGGCACGGTCGCCGACCCGACTGCGGCCGCACCGGCGCCCGACCCGGCGGCTCCGGCGGAGCCCGAGGCCCCCGTCACCCCTGACGCGCCCGTGGTGCTGCCCGACGACGTCACCGGGCAGAGCGCCGCCGAGGTGCGGTGCTCGAGCGCCAACGAGGGGTGACGCCGAAGCCTCAGCACCTTTTCAGACAGGCCTGCGAGGCTGGCTGGAACATGCTTCGGCTAGAATCGGGGCCTGCCTGCACGATCGAGCACCTCCGGGAGCGTCGCGCGGGCATGGAGGGCTGTCCGAGCGGCCGATGGAGCTGGTCTTGAAAACCAGTGGGCAGAAATGTCTCGTGGGTTCGAATCCCACGCCCTCCGCCCGAACGATCCACACGACACGAGAGGACCCCGGTGGCAGAAGAGTTGCGCAGCAGCCGTCGAGCTTCGGCGTCCGCACCCATCGTCCGTCACGGGCGCCTGAAGCGACGCTCCGCTTGGCGCACCGTCGGGAAGGCGACCGCATCCGTTCTGGCCGTCGCGCTCGTCTCCGGATCAGCGGTCGCCGCGTACGCGGCATGGGATCTTGCCAAGACGGTGAAGCCGACGGTCACGCTCGGCAACGAGGACGTGCTCGAAGGCGTCCCCGATGTCGGGGCGATGGAGGGTGGCCTGAACATGCTCATCGTCGGCAGCGACAGCCGGCAGGGCCAGGGCGAAGCGTTCGGCGACCCCGATGAGGAGACCGCCGTCCTCAACGACGTCACCATGCTGCTCCACATCTCTGAGGATCACTCGAACGCTTCCGTGGTGAGCTTTCCCCGCGACATGCTCGTCGACGTGCCCGAGTGCGCCGACCCCGAAGACCCGAGCAGCACGCTCTACGAGCAGTCAGGTGTGAAGATCAACACCGTGCTCTCCTACGGTGGTCTCGGTTGCGTCGTGAAGACCGTCGAGGCCGAACTCGGCATTCCCATCCTCTTCGCAGGAGTCGTGCAGTTCATGGGGGTCGCCGGGCTTTCCGAGGCGGTGGGCGGTGTCGACGTCTGCGTCGCCGAACCCATCGAAGACGAGTACACCGGCACGTTCCTCGAGGCGGGCACGCACACGCTCTCGGGCGTCGCAGCGCTGCAGTTCCTCCGCACCCGGCACGGCGTCGGCGACGGAAGCGACCTTGCTCGCATCTCGAACCAGCAGGTCTTCCTCTCGTCGCTTGCTCGCACGCTGCAGTCGAACGGCACGCTCGGCGACCCGGTGAAGCTCTACTCGATCGCCAAGGCCGCACTGGCCAACATGCAGCTCTCCGACAGCCTCCTGGATCCGACGCGCATGATCTCGATCGCGAAGGCGCTGAAAGACACCGATCTCAATAAGATCGCGTTCATCCAGTACCCCACGGCCTACGTCGAAGGCGGCGGGGCGGTCGCGCCGACGAGCTCGGCGGAGTACGTCAGGACTGCGCTGCAGAACGACTTGCCGGTGACCTTCGACGCGACGGCCCAGGAGTCGGCATTCGCTTCTGCAGGCGACCCCAACGTGATCCCGCCTGCCGAGGCTCCTGCCGAAGGCGAGCCCGTCGCCGACGCGCCGGCCGACCCCGCAGCCCCCGCGCCGACGGTCGAGGCCCTGCCGAGTGACGTCACGGGCCAGACGGCCGCAGAGACCCGGTGCTCCGCCGGACGCACGCTCGACGACCAGTAGTCTTCGGCGCGATCCGTTCCAGCCCATGAGCTGCCCCCCTCCGGCCCCCTGATCGGGTGCCCGAGCCCCCTACGTCGACCCGCGAACCCTCGGGACAGCCCCCGATGCCGACGAACGCACCTCGCTCGTAGCGTGGTCGCGTAACCGACAACAGGGCGTGAGAGCGTCCGGGGAAGCGAAGGAACACACTCATGGCTTTCGATGACAACAACGTGTGGTCTCGAGTCCGCGACTCGTTCAACGTGAACGTTGCGGTGCCGATCAGCGACAACAACGTCGACTCGTTCAACGACAACACCGTCGACTCGCTGAACGACAACAACCTCGACTCGTTCAACGACAACACCGTCGACTCGCTGAACGACAACACCGTCGACTCGAACAACGACAACTCGGACAACTCGGACAACTCCGACAACTCCGACAACTCGGACAACTCGACGAACGATTCGTACAACGACAACTCGGACAACTCCGACAACTCCGACAACTCGGACAACTCGGACAACTCCGACAACTCGATCCACGACTCGTACAACGACAACTCGATCCACGACTCGGGAAACACGACGCTGAACGACCACTCGATCAACGCGGGCGTCCGGCAGTACAACGTCGGGTTCGGCGACCTCACGATCGTCGGAAGCATGGGCGAGGGCGAGGGCGGCGGCCCGAGCGCACTCGCGAGCGGCGGCAGCACGAGCATCGAGATCGACAACCGTTCGACGGTGCTCGACCAGTCGGTCAACCAGAACATCGCTGCAGGCGGCGACGTCGGGCAGAGCTTCGACAATGAGGCGGTGGTCAACTCCGGTGATGGCGGAGTCGCCGCAGGCGACGATGTCGACATCGACAACTCGTCGGTCGACGTCTCGGTCGGCGACGTCTCGATCGGCAACACGATCGATTCGTACAACGACGACTACAACTGGGATGTCGACGTCGACGTGAGCGACTCGTTCAACGACTACTCGACCGACGTCGACGTGAGCGACTCGTTCAACGACTACTCGACCGATGTGGATGTGGACGTCGACAACGCCAACATCCTCAGCCCCGACGCCGTCGCCGTACAGGTCGACGACATCACGCTGTAAGAGGTTGCACGCCTGCCCGGTCGCCCATTCGGGCGGCCGGGCACACCCCCATCCGGTCGCTGACGGCCGCGGTCGCCGTCATCGCTCTCCTGATGTGCAACGCCGATGTGATCTGCAATGCTGATCGAAGTTCCCCCACAGATCTGAAGGTGTCAGAGATGTCGAATGACGAGGTCGCGAGCGGACAGGGTCCCCTGCCGTACAGCGATTCGTCGGAGCCGGTGCCCGAGCCGGCGGCCGACCCGGAGGCCGAGCACGACGGGTTCGATGCGGGGGACTGGGGGGCCGATGTCGCGGAAGCCCTCTCGGACCCGATCGCAGCGAACCTCTTCACCGATGAGATCGAGCACGTCGATGCATCCGACTGGGATGTCGACACCGCCCTCATCTGGGGCGACGAGGTCGACGACCAGGTCGTCGACGACGGCGGCGACCTGGGACTCGACTTCCCGCTCTGACGTCGTGCTGAACACGGGGCGGGGTGCACTCCGCCCCGTGTTCTGTCACGATGGAGTCGAGCTTTCGTCATGATCGAGAGGTCAGGGGATCGTGCCGAAGGCAGTCGGACCCGAGGAGTCGGCAGTGGTTGAAGGCGAGCACACGGCGGTACCCGACGACCTGCAGCGGGCGGAACGCCTGCCGGAGCCCGGATCTGAGGAATCGGCGATGCTGGAGGTCGTCCGCAACGTCGGGCAGCTCGCCGCCGCTTCCGGTCGTGCCGACCTGGCCAGGCGAATCGAGCAGACGCAGGCGCGGCTCGTCGACCCCGACATCCGGGTCATTGTGGTGGGCGAGTTCAAGCAGGGCAAGAGCAAGCTCATCAACGCACTCGTGAACGCGCCGGCCTGCCCCGTCGACGACGACGTCGCGACGAGCGTGCCGACCTCGGTCGGGTACGCCGACGAACCGTCGGCATGGGTGCTCGAGCAGCGCGACGATCCCGTCACCGGTGCGACCGCCGTCGAACGCCGGCGGGTGCCGCTCGAGAGCATCTCCGAGTTCGTGTCGGAGCGAGGCAATCCGCGCAACGAGCGACGCATCGTGTCGGCCGAGGTGCTGCTGCCGCGCGAGATCCTCAAGGGCGGCCTGAAGCTCGTCGACTCTCCCGGCGTCGGAGGACTGGAGTCGTCCAACGCGCTGGCGACGCTGTCGGCCCTGTCGACGGCGCACGCCGTGCTGCTGGTGTCGGATGCCTCGCAGGAGTACACCGAGCCGGAGGTGCAGTTCCTCAAGCACGCGATGCGCATCTCGCCGAACGTCGCCGCCGTGCTCGCCAAGACCGACCTCTACCCCTCGTGGCGCGAGATCGAGCAGATCGACCGCGGTCACCTCAGCGACGCCGGCGACGTGCCGATCTTCTCCGTCTCGAGCGACCTGCGCCTGCTGGCGGCCGAGATGCAGGACCGGGTCCTGAACGACGAGTCCGGGTTTCCGGCGCTCGTCGCGCACCTGCGCCGCGAGGTGCTCGGCCGCGCCGAGGTGATCCACGAACGCAGTGCCGTGCACGACCTGGTCTCGGTGGTCGAGCAGCTCACGATGTCGCTCCGTTCCGAGCTGACCGCGATCCTGCACCCCGAGGACACCCCGCGCATGATCGCCCAGCTGGAGGTCGCGAAGGCGCGTGCCGACGAGTTCCGCGGGCGGTCGTCGCGCTGGCAGGTGACGCTCACCGACGGCATCGCCGACCTCATCGCCGACATGGAGCACGACCTCCGCGATCGACTGCGCAAGGTGCAGCGCGAGGCCGAGGACGCGATCGAGGAGGGCGACCCCGGGCCCATCTGGGACCAGATCACCGAGTGGCTCGACCAACGCGTGGCGAGCGCGGTGTCCGAGACGTTCGTGTGGACCGACGAGCGCTCGCGCTGGTTGTCCGAGGAGGTCGCCGAGCTGTTCAGTGCCGGCGAGGCCGCGCTCCCCGCGATCGACGTCGGCGACACCCAGGGGGTGCTCGACCCGGTCGAGGGCATCTCCGAACTCGACTCCGGTCGCCTCGGCGCAGGGGAGCGGATCTACATCGGCGTGCGCGGATCGTACGGCGGCGTCCTCATGGTCGGCCTCGCCACGGGGTTGATCGGCCTCTCGCTGATCAACCCGCTGTCGCTGCTCGCCGGCGTGCTGGTCGGCCGGCGCGCCTACCGCGAGGACATGAGCTCCCGCCTCACCCGCAGGAAGCACGAGGCCAAGGGACTCGTGCGCCGCTACATCGACGAAGTCACCTTCCAGGTCGGCAAGCAGTTGAAGGACCGGTTGCGGCTCGTGCAGCGCGCCGGTCGCGACCACTTCGGAGCGATGGCGGAAGAGCTGCATCGATCGCTGTCGGACGCGCTGGTCACGGCGAAGCAGACGGCGACCACGTACACGTCCCAGCGCGACCAGCGGGTGGCGCAGCTGCAGGCGCAGATCCATCAGCTTGAGGCGCTTCGCGCTGAGATCCCCGCGCTGCCGCCGATGCGCACCGAGGCTGCACAACGGTGACGACTCCGGTGAGGGACGCGGAGGACCTGCTGCGCACCGCCGCCGCCGTGTACGACGACGACCCCGCGGCTCGCACCGTGATCGACGAACTCGAACGGCGCCTGCACGAGCCCCTGCGGTTGGCGGTCGCCGGCATGGTGAAGGCGGGCAAGTCGACGTTGCTGAACGCGCTGCTCGGCGAGCAGATCGCACCGACGGATGCCGGCGAGTGCACCCGGGTCGTCACCTGGTACCGGTACTCGGCGACGCCGACCGTCACGCTCCATCCGAAGGAGGGCGAGCCCCGGCGGCTCCCGGTGCGGCGAGACCAGGGCCGCCTGATGCTCGACCTCGGCGGCATCCCCGCCGAACAGGTCGGTTGGATCGACGTCGGCTGGCCGCTGATCGGACTGAAGTCCATGATCCTCATCGACACGCCGGGCATCGCCTCCCTGTCGGTGGACACGTCGGCGCGGGCGAGGTCGTTCCTCACGCCCGAGGACGCACCGTCGTCGGCGGATGCCGTGGTCTACCTCATGCGGCACCTGCACGCCTCGGACATCAAGTTCCTCGAGGCCTTCCGCGACACCGCCGCCGGTGCCGCGCAGACCATCTGCGCCGTGGGAGTGCTCTCCCGCTCCGACGAGATCGGTTCCGGCCGGATCGACTCCCTGCTGTCGGCGGGCAAGGTCGCGCGGCGCTACGAGCTCGACGGCGAGCTGGCCTCGCTGGTGCTGGGCGTCATCCCGGTCGCAGGCCTCGTGGCCGAGGGGGCCCGCACGCTCCGCGAGAGCGAGTACACGGCCTTCCGCGAACTCGCGGGGCTCGAACGCACCGACCGTGAGCGGCTCCTCGTGTCGGCGGACCGCTTCACGCGGGAGTCCGACGTCACCGGACTCAGCACGTCCGAGCGACGGCACCTGCTCGGCCGGTTCGGGCTGTTCGGGGTGCGGCTGGCCACCGCGCTCATCCGCGGCGGAGTCGAGAGCTCGTCCGACCTGTCCGAGCAGCTCGTGGCGCAGAGCGGACTGATCGAGCTCCGGCAGTTCGTGCGCGATCAGTTCCGCACGCGCGCGTCGACGCTCAAGGTGCGCGGCGTGCTGCTCGGTCTCGACCGGCTCATCCGCGAGCGTCCGCGCGAGCGGGTCGACGAGATCCGCGGCGGCATCGAGCGCATCACCGTCGGCGCGCACGCGTTGCGCGAACTCTCGTTGTTGGCCGTCGCGAGGTCGGAGGGACTGCCATTGGCCGCGCAGGATGCCGCGGACGCCCAGACGATCATCGGCGCCGACGGCACTCCGGCCCATGTGCGGCTGGGTGCGGCGGAGGGCACCGATGACGAAGCACTCCGTGAACGAGTGGGCGCCCTGCTCACCCACTGGCGCCGGCTCGCCGAGTCGCCGCTGACCGACCGGGCGGCCGTGGGGGTGTGCCGGGTCGTGATCCGCAGCCTCGAGGAGATCGCGTCAGACCTGGGGCCCGCGCCGGATGTCATGCTGGCGGGCGGACCACGCGATGGCGCCCGGGAGCACGCTGGCGAGCAGCGCGAGCAGCACGAGCCCGCATTGGGCGGCGAATAGGAGCTGCAACGGTTCGCCGCGTTCGCCGATCGCCACGAGTTCCGTCGACAGCAGCAGGAGGATCACCTGCACGACGAACGTCGCGAGCTGCCACCAGCGCACCTTCGGGCGCCGACTCATGAACGACACCAGCAGCGTGATCTGCGCGAGGAGTGCGGCCACCATCACGCCGAACACGATCCAGAACACGACGTCGGCCGCGGTTTCGTACGTCTGCTCGGCCCTCCCGCCGCTGACTCCGCGAACGACGTCGGCGATCAGCGGGAGCTGGGTCTGGCGGATGACGAAGAAGTACACCACCGCGGAGCCGCCGGCCGCGAAGCTCAGGATCCAGAGGAACTGGCTCGCTCGCACCGAGAACGGCGGGGTCAGCTTCACCAGCACCGGGGCGGCGTTCGGGTTCGTGACGGGAGGTCGTTCCGGCGCCTCGTGCTTCCGGCCGGCGTCGACCGCGGCCGTGTTGATCGCCGGGACGCCGGCTTTCGGATTCGTCTGCTCGGTCACTCGGCCAGGGTCACTGCTCCTCGGCCGGTTCCTCGGGATACGGTTCGGGTTCGGGCGCGGAGATGGGCTCGTCGGGGGCGAAGGCATCCGTTGCCGTGAGGTCCGACATGAGCGCTTCGGGTTGCGCTTCCACGTCGACCGGAGTGGATGGCTCCGGCGTCGCCGCAGCGGCATCCGTCGTGGGGGTCTCTGCCGCCGCGTCGGTCGCATCCTCCGGCGTCTCGTCGGAGGTGTCGGTCGTCGTCGTATTGTTCGAACCGGTGGTGTTGCCGACGGTGATGTCGCCCGTCGTGATCGTCGAATCGGATTCGTCGATCGCGGCGTTTCCGCCGGCGGCGACGGAATCGTCGCCCGAGGCCACGACGGCATCCTGATCGAAGATCTGCGTTACGTCGCCGTTGGCCCAGATGTTCTGGTTCGTCGACTGGTCGATGATCGTCGAGCGGTTGTCGATCGTCGTGAACTGGTTGATGATGCGGCTGATCTCGGTGATCGCGTCGTTCGTGTCGTTCGTGTTGCTGAACGGCTGCGGCGACCCGTGATCGGTGTTCGTCGAGCGGGACTGGGGTGATGCCATCGCCCTCGTGGTCACCGACGGGTCGTCGATGATCACGGGTGCGACCGCCTTCACGTCCGCCCCGCATGCGCCTTGGAGGCCGTGGTTGGCCAGGGCCTGCTGCGGAGACGAGTTGAACTCGGCGACCGCATCGGGGTCGCGGAGCAGGCTCAGGATGAAGGCGATCAGCGCATCTGCGATGGTCGTGACGGGTGTGCTCATGTACCGACTCCTCAGCGGTCGAACGGGCAACATGCATGGACGAAGCTGGTCTACTCACGGTATGCCGGTCGTGCCGACCCGGCATCGGGGCATTCCCCGAAACCGTTCGGGGGCATTAGGGGGGTGCGTCGGCCTCCTCCGTGGCATCCGACTCCTCGATCAGCACGCGCAGTCTGGCGATCACCTCGGAACGCGACGACGCACCCAGCCGGCGCCGGATGTGGGCGATATGGTGCTCCGCGGTGCGGGGCGAGATGAAGATGGATTCGCCGATCTCGGCATACGTCTTGCCCTGCAGCACGAGCCTGGCCACCTCGAGCTCGCGATCGCTCAGCAGCTCGGTCGCCGGGGCGGACGACAGGGGCGTCGAAGGGGCTTCGGTTCCGGATGCCGCGGGGCGGCGTGCCGCGTCGTTGGGGTGCAGGTCGCGAGCGCACGACAGCAGGCGGGCGGCGACCCGGCGGTCGGAGGTGCGTCCGGCGCCGTGCCCGGCCAGGCGGGCCGCGTCCCAGGCGAGCCCCACCGCGGCGAGGCCGCGTGCGGCGTTCTCGACGGCATCGGCGTTCACCGTGCCGGCGAGCACCGACGTCCACACCCTGCCGGCCTTCGCCATGACCGCGGCGGTTCGGCTGGTCGGGGCGGCGGCCACCAGCGCGTGCGCGTGCGGGGCGAGATCCTCCGGCCGGTTCAGGAGGATGCCCTGTTGGATGCCCGCCCAGTGCAGATGCGCAGACCAGAGTGCGGGGTCGCCGAGCCCATCCACGATCCGAAGGCCACGGGCGAGATGCGGTTCGACGTGCTCGGAGTCGCCCACCTTCGCCGCTGAGCAGATGAGTTCGGCGAGCGGGAGCAGCAGGTACAGGTCCGTCTCGGCGCGCAGGATCCCCGGCCGGGCCTGGCGCCACGCAGCCGCCAGGCCCGCGGCATCCTCGTACCGGCGCGCGATCGCAACCTGAACCGCATGGGCGAGCAGCGCGTCGCGCGGCGCGAGGGTCGGAGTGCTCTCCACCGCGCGCGCGAGCGCCTCGCGCGCCTCGGCGGGCCAGGCGCGCTGCACCGCGACCCATGCCCGCCACAGCAGCAGGCGCGGCTGCGCCCACACGCCACCGTGCCGGCCGGCGATCGCGTCCTCGATCACGGTGTGCGCGGTGGCCAGGTCGCCGAGGTTGATCGCGACCGTTGCGGCGATGACCGCCGGCAGCTCCGGGATCGCCGCCGACGTGCGTGACGCCGTGTACATCTCGGCGGCGCGCACCAGGTCGACGAGCATGGTCGGGTCGCTCTCGGCGGCCACCGAGGCGGCGAGTCCGCGACGGAGCAGCTGCATCGAGACGCCGAGCGCGGTCGGCGCACCGGTGCCCTCGGTGGGGATCCCGTCGGCGACCTCGCGTGCATCGTCGAGCGCGCCGACGCCGTACTCGGCGATCATCGCCCGCACCGCCGAATCGGGGCTGCCGGGGAGCGCCACCCGGTACACGGCCGAACTCTGCTCCATCATCCCGCGGCCCGCCCATGTCGCGGCCGCGACATCGGCCAATCGCTCGCCGTCGATGTCGCGCGCGGCGGCCGGCGCCCCGTCGATCAGCGCACCGGCGGTATCGAGGTCGTTCGCGGCCCATGCCGCCTGCGCCCGGCGCGCGGCGATGGTCGCAGGGTCGACTCCGGATCTGAGTGCGGCGTGGTACAGCTCGCTCGCGCGGCGGGGGTGATCCTCCAGCATCCCGTCGCCGTGCTCCACGAGCGCCTCGCCGATCCGCGGGTCGCCGACGAGGCCCGCCCATTCGTCGTCGCCCGGATCTCCCGATCCGGCGGATCGCGCGATGACGTCGGCCAGGCCGCGGCTCGCGTCGATGAGGCGACGCGCGGGGATCGTCGCCCTGACCGTGGCGCGCACGAGCGGTACCGGCTGGCCGTTGCGCATCAACAGGCCCTCGGCGTACCCCTTCATGATGCTCTCGTCGCTGTGCTCGGGGGTCTCGAGCGGCGACCGGGTGCGCCCGCCCACGATGGCGAGCATCTCGACGGTCCGGCGGAGGTCGGGGTCGAGGGTGTCGAGCCGATGCGCGATCCGCTCCTCGAGCACTCGAGCGAGCTCGCCGTGGGTCGCGTCGTCGACGCAGTCGCGCTCGTCGTGTGCGGCCAGCGCCTCGGACACGAGCCAGGACACGCCGCCGGTCGCCAGGAGGATGTGGTCGATGCAGCGGCTCCGCATCGACTGGCCGCGGCTCTCCAGGTGGGTGAGCACGTCCGACCGCGAGACATGGCCGAGCACGATCGCGGGCCGGGTCTGCTCGAGCCGACGCGCGATCGTGGTCAGCGCCTCCGATGCCGGCCACGGACGGCTGGCCACCACGAGAGCCGCATCGGGATCGTCGGAGCGGATTCGAACCCGTTCCAACTGCGCGTCGTCCATCAGGTGCAGGTCATCGACGAGTAGCACGTGCGAACGCGGCACGCGCGCGACATCCAGGTCGCCGCCGGTGATCAGGCTCGCGCCGCGGTCGTCGTCGGCGAGCATCCGATGCAGGTGACGCAACGCGGTGGACTTGCCGGAACCGGCGTTGCCCACGACCATCACCCGAGCGGATCCGGCCCACGGTGCGGCGATCGCGTCAACCGCGGGTCGCAGCTGGCGTTCCCAGGCGAACGGCGGTGCGGTCTCCGGAAGGACGGGACGCTGCACAGGGAGAATGCTCATCGTGTTCGCCGCTCGTGGGTGCCCGGGTCAGGTGGGGTCGGGGGTCGGGTCGGGGGTGGTGGGATCCGGCGTGGGGTCGGTCGTGGGCGGGTCGGGCGTGGGGTCCGGCGCGGGCGGGTCCGGCGTGGGGTCCGGCGCGGGCGGGTCGGGCGTGGGCTCGGGTGTGGGGTCGGGTGCAGGCGGATCCGGCGTCGGGTCCGGGGCGGGCGGCTCGGTCGCCGGCGGGGTGGTGGGGTCGTCGGCGGGCGGGGTCGTGCCGACGGGTTGGTCGGCCGCACGGACCGGAGCCGGCGGCGATGTCGGCGACATCGTGCCCGGCACCCCTGGGCGGGCTTGCGGGAGATCCTTCCCGGGCGGGTTCGAGTTCGGTCGCTGCGCGTCGACGGGATCCTCCGCGCGTTCGAACAGCCCGGGTTCGCCGATCGGGGCGCCCGGCGGCAGGATCTTCGCGAACGGCGCGAACGCCCGCGTGGCCGGGTCGGTCATCGGCCACGGCAGCACTCCGGAGGTGTCCGACGTGCCGTCGCCGCCGGCGGAAGCGGTGTTGTCGTAATCGGTCACCCGCCAGCCGGCGGCCATCGTGCCGCCGAAGACGATGGCACCCGAGATGAGCGCCACGGCGCCCGCCATCAGCCACGGCGACAACCGCCTCGAAGCAGGGGCGGACTCGCGACGCAGGCCCAGGGCGCCGGCGATGCGCGCGAGTTGGAATCCGCGGCCGGTGCCCGCCTCCGCCTCGATGCCGGTGTCGTCGCCGGTGTCGACGTCGCCGGCAGCACCGTCGAGGGGCGCCAGCGCTCCCGATGCCGCCGGTGCCGATACGGCCAGGGCGACCGGGGCGGCGACGGCGACGGGGGCGGCGACGGCGACGGGGCTCTCGTTCGATCGGCCGAGTACGGTCCGCGCCGCGCCGAGGGCGATGGATGCCTTGGGGTCCGCGTCGACCGCCAGCGGACGGTCGAACCGCTCCGAGAGGCGCTGTGCGACGAGCGGGATCCGCGACGATCCTCCGATGAGCAGGATCGCCTCGAGCTGATCGGGAGTGAGATCGGCGGAGTCGATGGCCCGTTCCAGCACGTCGAGCGTCTGGTCGAGCGCTCCCTCGATCATCTGCTCGAACTCGGAGCGCGTCAGGCGCACGCTCGAACGGCTCGGGGGGACCAGCACCGGGATCGTGGCCTCGGAATCGAACGAGAGCGCCTCCTTCGCATCGATGGACTCCCGACGGAGTTGGGAGAGCGCCAGACGGACATCGGGGTCGTCGACCGACAGGGTGGAGACGTCCAGGCCGGATGCCGCGATCACATGCCGCATCACGTCGTCGTCGAAGTTCGCCCCGCCCAGGTCGTCCATGCCCACTGGTTCACCGGCCAACGCGAAGTCCGAGTCCTGGCCCTTGCGCAGCACCACGGCGTCGAAGGTGCCGCCGCCCAGGTCGTAGACGGCGATCGACTGTCCGGGTTCGAGCGGCCGGATCGCCTCGTACTGGCGGGCAGCGGCTTCGGGCTCCGTGATCAGGGACACCTCGTCGATGCCGAGACGAACGAGTGCCGTCCTGATCAGGCCCAGGCGGTGCGCCCCCCATGCCGTCGGATACGTGAGCGAGATCGCGTCGGGGCGCGAGCCCATGCGCTCCGTGACGGTGTCGACGACCGACGCGAAGGTCGCCGCGTACAGCGTCTCGGGGGAGAGGGCGCGTCCGCCGACGATGAGCGGCACGCCATCGCCGACACTGCGCTTGAACTCGCGCACGAGGCGCTCGGGCTGCGCGACGCCTCTCCGCTCCGCGGCATCGCCGAACAGCAGGTCGCCGCCATCGGCGACGAAGACGACGGTCGCGACCGAGTCGCCCTTGCGCCCCAGCGCGAAGGGCGAGGCGCTGATACTTCCGTCTCGCTCGAATTCGGCTGTCGCCGCTGCGACGCGACTGGTGCCGATGTCGACCGCGAGAGCGTACGAGATGTCCCCCATCTTCGCGAACCACATCCCCGACTTGGTGTGAACAGCGTCACTATAAGACGATGGGAGTGAGACCGCGAGAGGGCGAGCGCCTTCTGGACTACCCCCAGTTCGGAGGGTACGGGGGTACTCGAGTGTCCCCCGTTTCGAACGGAACGGTGCAATCGCGAACCAGGGCGTGGCGACCCCGGAATCGCTGGTCGGTGAGGGCTCCGAAAGCCAGCGCGCTGCCGGAATCGTCATACCGGCGGTTGCCGGGTTATGATGACAGTCGCGTCTGCGCACAGCATTCGCGAGGAGACGTCGCATAGTCCGGCCGAGTGCACCACCCTGCTAAGGTGGAGTCCCCGTAAGGGGACCAGGGGTTCAAATCCCCTCGTCTCCGCACTGCGGAGTGATCCGATCGCACTGAAGAATCCGCGCCAGCGCGCGGATCCACGCCCCCCGGTAGACTCGTGTGGTTCACACGATCTGGGGGCATTGCACATGCAACGAATCATCACTTCCACTGCGCTCGTCTTCGCGGGCGCCCTGCTTCTCTCGGGCTGCGCCACAAGCGGCGGCACCGAGGCGAGCGCATCCGCCGACTCGTGCGAGGTCGTTCGCGTCGAGGTGCGCGACGTCTCGAACGGCGCGCAGAACGCGATCCTGACCGCGTCCGACCCGGCCGAACTCCAGGCCTACCTCGAGCAGCTCTCCGAGCGGGTCGACGCACTCGACGAGCAGGCGGCCGACGACTCGGCTCTCGCCGACGCGCTCGACGCGTTCGACGAGAAGCTCGACGCTGCGAGCGACTGGGCCGAGACGCTGCCCACCGCCGCCGAGATCGAGGCCGGGGCCGAGATCGACGCAGATGCCCAGGCCGCGCAGACCGCGGACATCCAGGCTGCAGCGGTCAAGGTCACCGAGGTGTGCACCGCCGAATAGCGGTCACCAGACGGGCGGCTCCCCGGCGTCACGCCGAGGAGCATCCACCCGAACGCACGTGATGAGCGCGCGGCATCCGTTCACTCGGAGGCCGCGCGCTTTCGCGTGCCCGCAGCCTTCTTGGGAGCTTTCTTCGGCTTCTCGTCGGCCTGCTGCTTCGCGCCGGAACCTTCGCGTTTCGCCGCGATCGACTGGCGCAGGGCCTCCATGAGGTCGATGACCTCGCCGCCCTTCTCCTCCTCGGGCTCCTCGCCGAACGTCGCCGCGGTGTCGATGCCCTCGCCCTGCTCGAGCTTGGCCGCGATGAGGGTGCGCAGCTCCTGCTGGTACTCGTCGACGTACTGCTCGGGGTCGAAGTCGGCGACGAGGCTCTCGACGAGCTGTTTCGACAGGTCGAGCTCCTTCGCCGAGATCTTCACGGGCTCGGAGAGCGAGGCGAAGTCGGCGGCACGCACCTCGTCGCTCCAGAGCAGGGTCTGCACCATGAGCACGTCGCCGTGCACGCGGAGGGCAGCGAGTCGGGTCTTCTGGCGCAGCGCCATCTGCACGATCGCGGTGCGGTCGGTGGATTCGAGGGTCTCGCGCAGCAGCACGTAGGCCTTCGACGAGGCCGAATCGGGCTCGAGGTAGTAGCTGCGGTCGAACATGATCGGGTCGATCTGATCGCTCGGCACGAACTCGACGACCTCGATCTCGCGGCTGCGCTCGGCCGGCAGCGACTTCAGGTCGTCGTCGGTGATGACGACGGTCTGCTCGCCGTCGTCGTACGCCTTGTCGATGTTCTTGAAGTCGACGACCTTGCCGCAGACCTCGCACTTGCGTTGGTACCTGATGCGCCCACCGTCTTCGTCGTGCACCTGGTGCAGTGACACGTCGTGGTCTTCGGTGGCGCTGTACAACTTGACGGGCACATTGACGAGGCCGAATGTGACCGCCCCCTTCCAGACGGCTCGCATGCCTCCAGTACACACCAGGGGCATGCGTGCGCGATACCCCTCGCGGTCCTCGTGATCCGGCGGCGACACCGGCATGATGGTGGTCATGGCCGACGGCGCGCGCCAACTCGTCGAGGTCGATGGCCGCCGCCTGCGGCTGACGAACCTCGACAAGGTCATGTATCCCGAGACGGGCATGACGAAGGGCGAGGTGATCTCCTACTACGCGGAGATCGCCGCCGTCATGGTGCCGCTCGTCGCCGGGCGCCCGGTCACGCGCAAGCGCTGGGTGCACGGCGTCGGCACGGCGGATGCCCCCGAGCAGCCGTTCTTCGAGAAGAACCTCGCCGAGCACGCGCCCGACTGGGTGCGCCGCGGCATCCAGCACCACTCCGACGGCGACAAGGCCTATCCCATCGCTGGAGACCGGGCGACGCTCGTCTGGCTCGCCCAGCAGGCCGCCCTCGAGCTGCACGTGCCGCAGTGGCGCTTCGACGCCGCCGGGGAGCCTGCGAGGCCCGACCGCATGGTCTTCGACCTCGACCCCGGCGAGGGCACCGGACTCGCCGAGTGCGCAGAGGTGGCCAGACTCGTGCGCGACCTCATCGCGGGCATGGGCCTCGAGGCCGTGCCTGTGACGAGCGGCAGCAAGGGCATCCACCTGTACGCGGCCCTCGACGGCTCGCAGAGTTCGGATCAGGTCTCGGCCGTCGCGCACGAACTCGCCCGGGCGCTCGAGGCCGATCACCCCGACCTCGTGGTCTCGAGCATGCGCAAGACGCTCCGCACGGGCCGGGTGCTCATCGACTGGAGCCAGAACAACGCGAAGAAGACGACGATCGCGCCGTACTCGCTGCGGGGGCGACCACGACCGACCGTCGCGGCGCCGCGCACGTGGGAGGAACTCGAGGACGCAGGGCTCCGTCAGCTCGAGGCATCCGAGGTGCTCGAACGGGTCGCGGCATCGGACGACCCGATGCGGGCGATCACCGAGCGCTCGCACGGCGGGCCGCTCACCCAGTACCTGTCGATGCGGAGCGCCACGGCCACGCCCGAGCCCATGCCGGCGTCGGCATGGGGCGAGGCGAGCGCGGGGGAGCCGCGCTTCGTGATCCAGGAGCACCGCGCCAGGCGACTGCACTTCGACCTGCGTCTCGAGCGCGACGGGGTGCTGAAGAGCTGGGCGGTGCCGAAGGGCGTGCCCGAGACTTCAGGTACGAACCACCTGGCCGTGCAGACCGAGGACCACCCGATGGAGTACGCCGCGTTCGAGGGCACCATCCCGAAGGGCGAGTACGGCGCCGGTTCGATGACGATCTGGGATGCGGGCACCTACGCGACCGAGAAGTGGCGCGATGACGAGATCATCATCGACGTCGACGGCCGGCCGGGCGGCCCGCTCGGCGGGCCGGTGCGACTCGCGCTCATCCGCACCGACGGGCAGGGCGAGAAGAGCTCGTGGCTGCTGCATCGCATGAAGGACCAGACCGTGCACCGCGAAGAGCCCGGCGCCGCCGCGAACACGCCCGCACCGGCGGCCGTGCCACCCGTCGAGTCGGCGACCTCACCGACGACGATGCCGGCGCCGGTGCCACGCGCCGACGGCCGCGTCGGCCCGATCACGCAGCGCCCGATGCTCGCGACGGCGGCGACCCTCGGCATGCTCTCGGGTGAGGACTGGGCGCTCGAGTGGAAGTGGGACGGCATCCGCGTGCTCGCGCGCACCGACGGGGGAGGCCTGCGGCTGCTGAGTCGCAACGGTGTCGACATCACCGCGCGCTACCCCGAACTCGCCGAGCTGCCCGCGGTCGTGCGCGGCGACGCCCTCCTCGACGGCGAGATCGTCGCACTCGACGCCGACGGGCGACCCGATTTCGGGCGACTGCAGCATCGCATGAACCTCACGAAGCCGCGCGAGATCGAGCGGGTCGCGGCATCCGTGCCCGTGCGGCTGCTGCTCTTCGACGTGCTCGAGGTCGACGGCGTGCCGGTCGTCGACGAGCCGTACCGCGAGCGCCGCGCGCGGCTGGCGGGACTCGTCCGGATGAAGCGCGGCGTGCCGGTCGAGGTGCCGGCTCCCGCCACCGGCAGCCCCGCCGAGGCGCTCGAGGAGAGCCGCAGGCTCGGGCTCGAAGGACTCGTCGCGAAGCGACCCGACTCCCGGTATCGGCCCGGTGCGCGGAGCGGCGACTGGCTGAAGCTGAAGCTCACGATCACCCAGGAGGTCGTGATCGGCGGCTATCGACGCGGCGTCGGCACGCGCACCGGTCGCATCCGCTCCCTGCTCGTCGGTGTTCAGGGCGACCGCGGCATCGAGGTCGGCGGCGGCCTCGAGTACGCCGGTCGCGTCGGCTCGGGGTTCGGAGAGCGGGAGCTCGAGCGCCTCATGAGCATGCTGCAGCCGCTCGAGCAGGCGGAGTCCCCGTTCGTGCAGGTGCCGGCGGCCGACATGAGCGACGCGGTCTGGGTGCGCCCCGAGCTCGTCGGCGAGATCGAGCTCGGCGACTGGACGAGCACCGGGGTCGCGCGGCATCCGCGATGGCGAGGCCTTCGACCCGACAAGTCGCCGGCCGAGGTCGTGCGCGAGGCGTGAGCGATCCCGGCGCCCTGCCGCCCCCGCCGTCAGGTGCCGTCCACGCTGCCGAGCAACTCGATCAGTCGCGCCTCGCGATCGGCGCCGGATGCCACAACGATGCCGTGCTCGTACGCGACGAGCACTCGGGGGTCGACGTAACTGCCGCGGGCGATCGCGGGTGTGTTGCCGAGCGCACTCGCGGCCTCCTCGATCGCCTCGCGAACGGCCGCCTTCCGGGCGCGTGCGGTGCTCTCCGGCCCGAGCCCCGCGAGGTGATCGGCGGCCGTCATCGTGCCGCGGAGCGTGCGGAAGTCCTTCGCGGTGAAGTCGCCGCCGGTGCGCTCCCGGATGTCGTCGTTCACGTCGACGGGGGCTGCCGCCCGCATCGATCGGCCGGCCGACCACGCGTAGAGACGGCTCGCCGACGAGCGCTCGCCGGCGTTCGCAATGAACCCGGCGAGCGGGGCATCCGCCACTCGGAGGTCCTGCGCGACGCCGCCCTTGGCTCGGAAGCGGAATCGCACGGTGTCCTCGTCCTCGAGCCTCGCGTTGCGCACCAGCAGGGTCGTCAGGCCGCGGCTGCGGAAGCCGGCGAGGGACTCCTCGGAACCGATGCGGATGCCGCCGAGGTCGAGCGTGCGGAAGGCGGCAGCGAGCACGCGCTCGCGCGGCCAGCCCTCGAGCGCGAGGTCTTCGGCGGCGGAACGGCGGGCGCCCGGGAGCGCCTCGGCGAGGGCGATCATGCGCTGGAACTTCTCGGCGTCCTGACGCTCGCGCCATGCCGGATGGTAGAGGTACTGGCGTCGTCCGGCGGCGTCCACCCCGACGGCGAGGAGGTGGGCGTTCGGCGCATCCGAGATCCACACCTCCTGCCATGCGGGCGGAATGGCGAGCTCGGCGATGCGGGCGCGCTCGACCCGCCCCGCCGCCTGACCCGAGGTGTGCACGTAGCCGAAGCCGCGACCGCGTCTCACCCGGGCGTACCCGGGTGAGACGTAGGGCTCGACGCGTCTGAGGCGTGGCACGGCGAGGCGCGCTCAGTGGGTTCGGAGCGCCGAGATGAGTGCGGCCTTGCGCTTGCCGCTGTAGCCGCTGAGGCCGAGCTCCTTCGCGCGCTTCCGCAGCGCATCGACGGTCCAGTCCTCGTAGTCGCCGCTCTCGCCGCCCTTCCGGCCGATCGCGCTGCGGCCCTGCGCGGCCGCCGCATTCGAGATGCGGGCCGCCTTCTCCTTCGAGGCGCCGTCGTCGCGGAGCTCCTCGTAGAGTTCGGGGTCCTTCAGCGATGCGTACCTGCGTCCTGGCATGTGCGTCTCCTCCTCCTTCACAACCCACGGCCGCCGGTGACCGGCACGATCGCCCCCGAGACGTACGACGCGTCGTCCGACGCGAGGTACACGTAGGCGCCGGCGAGTTCCGCCGGCTGCCCCGCCCGACCGAGCGGGGTGTTGTGGCCGAACTCCGGCAGCTTGTCCGGCCATCCCGTCGCCGGGATGAGCGGCGTCCAGATCGGCCCGGGGGCGACGGCGTTGACCCGGATGCCCCGTGGCCCGAGCTCCTCGGCGAGCGCCTTCGTGAAGGCGACCAGCGCCGCCTTCGTCATCGCGTAGTCGACGAGCGCCGACGACGGGTCGAAGCCCTGGATGGACGTCGTCGTGATGATGCTCGAACCCGCATCCATGAGCGGTACCGCTGCGCGCGCCAGGAAGACCGGTGCGAACAGGTTCACGCGCATCACGGTCTCGAAGTCGTCGGTCGGGATCGTGTCGATGCCGCCGCGTTCGCGCTGGTGCGCGGCGTTCAACACGAGCAGGTCGATGCCCTCGAACGCCTCGTGGGTCCGCGCGACGAGCTCCTGGCAATGCGCCTCGCTGCGAAGGTCCCCGGGGAGCAGCAGCGGATCGGATCCGGCGTCCCTGATCCACCTCGCCGTCTCGTCCGCGTCCTCCTGCTCGCTCGGCAGGAACGCGATGGCGACGCTCGCGCCCTCCCGGGCGAAGGCGATCGCGATCGCGCGGCCGATGCCGGAGTCGCCACCCGTGATGAGGGCACGCCGCCCTTCGAGACGTCGGTTGCCGTGATAGCTCTGCTCGCCGTGGTCGGGGAGCGGCGACATCCGCTCGGTCAGGCCGGGTGGCTCCTGCTCCTGTCTCGGGAACGGTTCGGTGGTGTGCTTCGTCGTCGGGTCGATGAGCAGATCGTTGTTCAGTCGATCGTGAGTCATGGGACCTCCTCGAATCATCCGCCACGGTACGCGCCTGCTCCGGATCGCAGCAGGGGATTGACAGACACGGAGTCGGTGTCCAGACCGACCGACCCGTGGCGCGGAGACCCGCGGTTAGCACGCGGTGCGAACGGGGGTCAACCCCTCGCGCCGTCGCCCGACGTTCCCATAGCGTCGAGGGACGAGGCGTACCCCCGTCTCGAGGTTCTGCCCGACGGGTTCGAACCACTCGCCGCCCTCGTCGATCACGAGGGCGGAACACATGAAGGAGAGATCATGAACATCCTCGTCGCCATCATCGCCATCGCCGCCGTCGTGCTGCTCATCACCGGCGGAGTCGTGCCCGCGCTCAACTTCCTGATCTGGGTCGGCGTCGTGCTGGCGGTCATCGCGCTCATCGTGTTCCTCGTTCGCTTCATCGGCGGGAACCGGACGGTGTGACCCCGCGCAGCACTTCACCTGAACGGGCGGCCTTCGGGCCGCCCGTTCGGCGTTGCGAAGGCCTAAGCTGAGGCCGTGGGAACTCTGTACTACGGCGACTCCGGCACCCCGATCGGCATTGAAGACCGAGCGCTCGCGCACGTGAAGGTCGCCATCACGACGAAGCTCCGCCGCGGCGAGTCGTTCACGCTCTCGTGGCAGCACGCAGACGACCAGCCCCGCGGCCGGAGCACCCTGTGGTTGCACCCCGCGATTCCGCTGCGCTTCGTATTCGACGAGCCGGTGGCCCCCGACCTCAGCCGGCAGTGGATCGAGGAGCTGATGCGGTCGGCGAACAGCACCGGCGGAATTCGGCTGGTGCCGGAGCAGCTCGACACCGATCCGATCCCGACGCAGTCCGACCAGCCCGTGCAGGTCGGCGTCGACGTGCAGGAGGTCGAGGCCGGCAGCGAGACGCAGCCGGCCTGAGCCTCGCTCGAGGAAGGAGCCGCGATGGCGAACGAATCGCAGAGCGATCCGGAGCGCTGGTGGCCGAGGTTGTCGATCGGAGCGAAGCACCGGCTGCTGGCCGACCTCGATGCGCGCATCGATGCCGAGACGGCCGCGGAGATCGAAGAGCTCTGCGGCATGCCGCCCGGCGAGCGTCTCGACGCGGCCGCGCGGGCCTTCATCATCACGCAGATCGAGGCGGTCGACTGAGCGATGCCTCGGTCGGGCGAGCGCTACTCGCCCTCGATCGGGTCGTTCTGCTCGGGCTCCGGTACGTAGTGGAGTCCGTTCGTGCTGTTGGCGGAGAGCAGCAGCTGTTCGACCCAGAGTCGGTTGAGCGTGGGTTGCCGATTGCCGCTGAAGACGAACTGCAGCGGAATGGACTCGTGCAGCCAGATCGTGGTGCGGCCGCTGCCGTTCTCGACGCCGTGCTCCCACGTCATCGCGAAGCTCTCCGAGCGCCGCAGCTTGTTGAGGATCGCCACGCGCAGGTGGGCGAGCGTGCGGTCGTCGATGTCGAGTTCGCGTGACGACGAGTTGTAGATGAGCTTGCCCATGCCCGAACTCTAGCCCGAGTCGAGCACGTGGGAAACCGCGGCGACGGTGCCGGCACCGCCCCTCACGACCCCGTCTCGTGATGCGGCGTCGCGACCGGCTTCGACTCGGGGGACCCGCGCTGCCTGAGGTACACGGACGCCCCGACGATCGCTGCGACGGCGAGGAACTCGCTCTGCCAGTTCTGCATCGACTCGAACCAGAACTGCGAGGTGCCGAGGTACTCGACGACCCCGACTCCCGGCAGTCCGTGCCGTGCCTGCTCCTCCGAGTACACCTCGGCGCCGCCGACCGCGTGGAACCAGAACGAGAGCCCGAACAGCACGAAGAAGAAGATCGCGAGCGAGTTCTCGTAGAGCACGAGCCAGACGCCGCCACGGCGCACCGGCCACGGGGTGCCGGGACCGACCTCGGCATGGCGCGGATCGTCATCCTGGGCGGTGTGCTCGCCGATGGGCTTCGACTCCGACGAGCCCTTCTGGAAGAGGAAGATCGTGAGCACCACGTAGGCGCCCATCTGCAGGAACTCGGACTCCCAGTTCTCGAACGTCGCCTCGATGAAGTGCCCCGACCGCAGGTAGTCCCCGAAGGCGATCGCGGCCGCGCCGTGCTCGAGTCGGTCGTCGTTGTCCACCTGGTACCCAGTGACCGCCATGCCGACGAGGCAGAGCAGGAAGATGGCGAGGCACACGAGGAGGAGCGCATGCTCGTGCACCCATCGCCCTGCGGAGCGTTCGGTCACGTCGCCTCCCATCCCCGATGATCCGATGTTGGCGTTCGCCCGGCCCGCGAACAAGTGCTTGACACGGGCGCCGAGGCATCCGCTCGATTGTCGAGTTCTTGCGCTGGCTCCCGTAGCATGACGGCATGTCGAGGAGACTCGCGGATGTCGCGCGCAAGGTCGGAGTCAGCGAAGCCACCGTCAGCCGGGTGCTGAACGGCAAGCCGGGGGTGTCGGCGTCGACCCGCGACGCCGTGCTCACGGCGCTCGACGTGCTGGGCTACGAGCGGCCGACGAAGCTCCGCGGCGAGCGCGCCCGCCTCGTGGGCCTCGTCATGCCCGAGCTGCAGAACCCGATCTTCCCCGCGCTCGCCGAGGCGATCGGCGGCGGCCTCGCGCAGAACGGCTACACCCCGGTGCTCTGCATCCAGACGGCGGGCGGCATCTCGGAGTCCGATTACGTCGAGCTGCTCCTGCACCAGCAGGTGTCGGGCGTGATCTTCGCGGGCGGCGCCTACGCCCAGGCCGAGGTGAACCACGACCACTACGAGCGACTGCGCGAGCTGAAGCTGCCGACCGTGCTCGTGAACGCCCCGATCGACGGTCTCGACTTCGCCACGGTCTCGTGCGACGACGCGACCTCGATGGAGCAGGCGTTCGGGCACCTCGTGCAGCTCGGGCACGAGCGCATCGGCATCCTGCTCGGCCCGAGCGATCACATCCCCTCGCAGCGGAAGCACGCTGCGGCGCTCCGCATGGCGGAGCGGCACGGACTCGAACTCGGCGACGACCGCATCGTGCACTCGCTCTACTCGCTCGAGTCGGGCCAGACCGCCGCGACCAAGCTGCTCGCCGCGGGCGTCACGGGCATCGTCTGCGCGAGCGACCCGATGGCGCTGGGCGCGGTGCGGGCCGTGCGGCGAGCGGGCCTCCGCGTGCCCGACGACGTCTCGGTGATCGGCTACGACGACTCCGCCCTGATGAACTGCACCGAGCCGCCGCTGACCACGGTGCGGCAGCCGATCGAGGCGATGGGCAAGATGATCATCGAGCTGCTCATGCGACAGATGTCGAGCGAGCGCGCGATCGGCGACGAGGTCTTCTTCGCGCCCGAGCTCGTCGTGCGCGGCTCGACCGCACCGGCCAAGCGCTGAGACGAGTCCGTCCGCTTGCGCGGATCAGGCAAGCGGATGCCGCAATTCCACGCAAATCACCGCAAACTGATGTCGATTTGTTGAATAGTTGCATCATTCTGTTGCTCTCATTACGTTGACGGTCAATGACGCCGTCGTCCTCCCTCGACGCGGCGCGCCCGACCCGTCGACACGAGGAGACGCACAGCGTGACCATGCACCTCACGGATGCCGCATCGGCCCTCACGGCCGGCGAGCCCGACCCGCTCTGGTGGCGGAGCGCGGTGATCTACCAGGTCTACGTGCGCAGCTTCGTCGACTCCGACGGCGACGGCACGGGTGACCTCCGCGGAGTGCGCAGCCGTCTCGGCTACCTGAAGGAACTCGGCGTCGACGCCCTCTGGTTCAACCCGTGGTACCCGTCGCCGCTCGCCGACGGCGGCTACGACGTCAGCGACTACCGCGACATCCACCCGACCTTCGGCACGCTCGAGGACGCGGAACTGCTCATCGCCGACGCGCTCGCCCTCGGCATCCGCACGATCATCGACGTGGTGCCGAACCACGTCTCGAGCGAGCACCCGTGGTTCCAGGCCGCCCTCGCCGCTGGACCGGGCTCACCCGAGCGCGAGCGCTTCTGGTTCCACCCAGGCAAGGGGCCGAACGGCGATGAGATGCCGACGAACTGGGTCTCGAACTTCCAGGGCGACACGTGGACCCGCACGACGAATCCCGACGGCACGCCGGGGGAGTGGTACCTGCACCTCTTCACCCCCGAGCAGCCCGACCTGAACTGGAACCACCCCGACGTGCGCCGCGAGCACGAGGAGATCCTGCGCTTCTGGTTCGACCGCGGCGTCGCCGGCGTGCGCATCGACTCGGCAGGCCTCCTCATCAAGGACCCGGCGCTGCCCGAGGTGCCCGCAGAGGTCGCGCCCGGCGGCCACCCCACCGAGGACCGCGACGAGGTGCACGAGGTCTACCGCGCGTGGCGGCGCATCGCCGACTCCTACGAGGGCACTCGCGTGCTCGTCGGCGAGGTCTGGGTGCCGGATGCCTCCCGCTTCGCGGCCTACCTCCGCCCCGACGAGATGCACACTGCGTTCAACTTCGACTTCATGTCGCGCCCGTGGGATGCCGCGGAGCTCCGCGGATCGATCGACCTGATGCTCGCCGCCCACGCTCCGGTCGGCGCCCCGAGCACGTGGGTGCTCTCGAACCACGACGTGACCCGGCCGGTCACCCGGTACGGCCGCGAGGACTCGGGCTTCGCCTTCGCGAGGAAGCGCTTCGACACCCCCTCCGACCTCGACCTCGGCGTGCGGCGGGCACGCGCGGCGGCGCTGCTCACGGCGGCGCTGCCCGGTTCGCTCTACCTCTACCAGGGCGACGAGCTCGGCCTCCCCGAGGCCGAGCTGCCGCGCGAGGTGCTCGAGGACCCGATGCACTTCCGCTCCGGCGGCGTCGACCCCGGTCGTGACGGCTGCCGCGTGCCCCTGCCCTGGCGCGGCACCGAGGCGCCGTTCGGGTTCAGTCCGGCCGGCCCCGGCCCGAACGGCACCGTCGTCGCCCCGTGGCTGCCGCAGCCCGCCGACTGGGCGACCCTCACCGTGCAGGCGCAGGAGGCCGACCCCGGCTCGATGCTCTGGCTCTACCGTCAGGCCCTCCGCCTGCGGCACCGCGAGGCGGCCCTCGGCGACGGGCCGATGACGTGGCTCGACGGCGACCCCCAGGTGCTCGCCTTCCGTCGCGGGGAGACCTTCGTCAGCGTCACGAACCTCGGTGCCGACCCCGTCGCGCTTCCCGACCACGACAGCATCCTCCTCGCCAGCACCCCGCTCGTCGGCGGGCTGCTGCCACCCGACTCCACGGCCTGGCTCCACCGGAGCGCCTGACCGTCGAGGCCGCGGCGCACACCGGCCGCGGCACGCATCCCGCATCACACCTGAACACAGCACCGAAAGGACTGGACAATGAAGTCACCACGCAAGGTCGTGATCGCCGGCATCGCCGCGTTCGCGATGGTCGGCGCGCTCGCCGCCTGCAGCTCGGGAGGCAGCGACAGCGGCAAGACCGAACTGCGGGTCGCGACGTTCCCGCCCGGCGCCGACGCCGCGGCGTACGAGGCGTTCGAAGCCCAGGAGAAGCAGTTCGAAAAGGCCTACCCCGACATCGACATCATCGGCGTCGAGTACGAGTGGGAGGGCCCGACGTTCGCCGTGCAGCTCGCCGGCGGCAGCCTGCCCGACGTCTTCACCGTGCCCTTCACCGACTCGAAGACCCTGCTCGAGAACGGCCAGCTCATGGACGTGACCGACGAGATCGAGGAGCTCGGGTACACCGACAGCTTCAACCCCGTGATCCTCGACGGCGTCACGGACTCCGACGGCCGCATCTTCGGGTTCCCGCGCCAGGCCTACGCCATGGGCCTGCACTACAACCGCACCCTGTTCGAGGCGGCCGGGCTCGATCCCGACAGCCCGCCCACCACGTGGGACGAGGTGCGCGAGGACGCGAAGGTCATCGCCGACAAGACCGGCAAGGCCGGCTACATGCAGATGACGCAGAACAACACGGGCGGCTGGCAGCTCACCGCGGCCACAGTGGCGCGCGGCGGCAGCACGCAGACCGACAACGGCGACGGCACCTACACCTCGACGATCGCGAACGACGGCACCAAGGCGTCGCTCGAGTTCCTGAAGGAACTGCGCTGGGAGGACAACTCGCTCGGGTCGAACTTCCTGCTCGACTGGGGCAGCATCAACCAGGAGTTCGCAGCCGGCAACATCGGCATGTACACGACCGGGTCCGACATCTACACGGCGCTCGTGCGCGACTTCTCGCTGAACCCCGACGACTACGGGCTCACGGTCATCCCCGTCGAGAACGACGGCGGCACCCTCGGCGGCGGCGACATCGCCGTCGTCAGCCCCACGGTCGATGAGACGACGAAGGCCGCGGCGGTCACCTGGATCGACTGGTACTACATGCAGAAGCTCCTGAACGAGGACGCTGCGGTGCTCGACGCGAAGACCCTCGCCGAGAGCGACCAGGCCGTGGGCACGCCGCTCCTCCCGGTGCTGAACCGCGAGGCCTACGAGCAGTCGCTCGTCTGGATCGAGCCGTACATCAACGTGCCGCGCGACCAGATGACCCCGTTCATCGAGGGCATCTGGGAGCAGACCCCGGTGGGCGAGCCGAAGGGCAAGACGCAGGAGATCTACGCCCTGCTGGACCCCGTCGTGCAGGCCGTGCTCACCGACCAGAACGCCGACATCGACGCCCTGCTCGAGCAGGCCGACGAAGAGGCGCAGGCGCTGCTCGACGAGTAGCGCACCGAGTGGATGCCGCGGCGCGGGCCTTCCCCCGACCGCC